>NZ_PCYR01000021.1:0-26853 GCF_002553805.1 Lactobacillus sp. UMNPBX19 | reverse complement strand
TAAAGAAATAAATTTAAGGAATCATTCATCCTTACACAAACTATTTTACAGTCTCGGAGTTTTATAATGAGTAATAAAAAAGTAAAAATTAATAATGCTGAAATAAAAACAAGAGTAGTTTTCTATCGTCCAAGTCAATGATTAATTTTAATTTAGAAAAGAGATTTTTATGGCGCAAGATTTGATTACTACGGTTACAACAAAAAATGATTTCAAACAGGCATTTACCCGTGCTCATCTTAATGCCTCCGACACAGTTATTGTCCATACATCATTAAGCAAGTTCTACTATGTTCCAGCTGGTCCTGAAACTGTCATCCTAGCACTTAAGGAGACAATAAGTAAAGGAACAATTATGATGCCTTCAGAAGTTTCGACAAATTGTGATCCAGCAAGCTGGGGGTATCCTCCAGTTCGCTCTGATCTAATGGAAACGATTAGAGATAATATGCCACCCTATGATCCAATAACCTCAGCTACTGAGGGACTCGGAATAACACCTGAATATTTCAGAACTCTGCCTGATGTAGTTAGAAGTAACCATCCCTATCTACCGATCGCAATTTGGGGTAAAAATAAAATTCAAATAGCCAAAGAACAACCATTAAATCTTCCATACGGCATTAATAGTCCTTTAGATTATTTATACAAAAATAATGGTAAAATAGTTTTTCTAGGAACAGACTATGAAACTTGTACTGCACTTCACTATGCCGAATCGACAATTAATCGACCAACCGAAACATGGTCAGCTGCTACCGGATTCGATGAACAAGGTAAGACTACTTGGACTGATTATCAAAATGTTGATCTAGATTCTTATGATGATTTTAATGAGCTCGGATTAGCTTTCGAGAAACAATATCCCGAGTGCTTTAACCAGGTGAGCTTGAACAATAGTTTTATCAAGGTAATCGAAATGAGACCTTTAATTGATTTTGCTAGAGATTGGTTTAAAAAGAAAGATAATAATATATAACAAAAAAGTAGGAATAAATCCTACTTTTTTTGTTATATTCGTTATACGATCACGGTCATTGTAGCAGCTCCGATAATGATGGCTAAGCCAATTAAAGTAACTACCATTTCTTTCTTAGTCTTCTTTTCATGCAAAAACCAGATTCCAGTTAGAGTTGCTAATACTACAGATGTTTGTGACAAAATAAATCCAGTTGCTAAACCATTCATATTTGGTTGAGCTGAAATTAAATATGTCAATGCAGCAAATGCAAAGAAAAATCCAGAGATAATTTGTTTGTAAGAAACCCCTTGAGCTAAAGCGCTTCTTTGACTTGGTTCTTTAACTTTTAAGTAAACTGCATAACAAATAGCAACTAAGCACATTCCAATAGCTTGTGGTAAAAATGCTTTGGATCCATCAATTTTAGCAGCTTGAGGGGCTGCAGAATATGCCCAATATCCAATTTCACCAACTAATAAAATGATTACGGCTTTTCTTAACTTAGCACTGTTTTCATCAGTTTTATGTTCACTCCAGGTTGTCATCCAAGCACCTAAAATGATCAGAGCTAATGCAAGAAAACCTACTAACTTATCACTCGTACTTGGCCAATCTCCTAAAGCAAATACTCCCCATAAAGAAGTACCTAACAACTGAAAGGCAGTTGTAATTGGCATTGCGCGTGATGATCCAACCAAAGTAAAAGAATGAAAAGTAAGAATCTGCGCACTAGCCCAGCCTATTCCGGAGATAATTGACCAAATCAAAGCAGCCCCGCTAGGCAACGCTATTCCTTGAACTAAGTTATAGACTAAAGCAAAGATAAAAGTACCAAATGTAGTACCAATAATTTGATTTACTGGTTTACCGCCAATTTTTGAGGCAATTGTCGGAAACAAGCCCCATCCAAGTAATGGCCCTAAACCAATTAATAAAGCTATCCCATTCATACACTAAACTTTCCTTAAAATATAAAAGTAATTGTAGTTTACATACGCAATTACTTTTATAGCTAAATATTTACTTTAAAAAACTACTCCACTTTCCAAAATTACATTAGAATATGGAGTTTCTTCACCAGTTCTAATAAATGCTTTAGAAGACTTTAAGTCCTTCTTTAGTTCTGAATGAGGAATAAATTCAATCTCAACATTCGGAACTGCCTTCTTAATAGCTTCTAATTGCTTTGGATTTTCAGTTTTAATTTCCTCTGCAATATACATTTTTTGAACTTCTAATTCTTTCAAGACTTCTTCTAGAACATCAATAAATGATGGCAAGCCTGGACGCACAGATAAATCAATCTTTTCAGTCTCAGCTGGAACTGGAGTACCAGCATCCCCAACTCCTAGCCAATCCATGTGGCCCATGTCCGCAATTACTCTTGAAATATTAGAATTCATTACGCCAGTTTTTTTCATAGTCATTAATCCTTTTCTTAAAACACATTTACTAACATTCTAATATATATTTTTAAGATTAGCACTTTTAAAGCAGCTAATATATTAAATTTGATTTTGAAATAAAAACAGTAAAAAGAAAAAAGAGAAGATAGTTGCAGATAGTAATGAGGTTAACCCTCCCGGTTAGATTTATGGCCAACTCTGGGGGGAATTTCAGTTAATTATCAGCTTTTTTGTTATTTGGTTCCTTATTTTAACTCTGATATCATCTTTACCAACCTGATTCCTATTATACCGAATTATCTATTTCCTTCTAAGTCCATCTAGAAAAATGTTATTATGGTAGTTGTTTATTTTAATTGATGGATTGAAACAATATGTTATTGATTTATTACAGGAACTTTTGAATACGAATTCCCTGCTTTAAAGTAGTATTTTTTCTGAAAGGGGCGCTTTTATTAGTGACAAATATTATTAATGGACGTCAAATTGCCAAACAACTTAATCAAGAAACCAAAACCAGAGTTGATAAATTAAAAGAAGAAGGGATAATTCCAGGAATTGCGGTTATTCTTGTAGGAGATAATCCGGCTAGTGTAATTTATACGCGTAATAAACAGAGAACTGCCGAAAAGTTGGGAATGAAATCTATCTTGAAAAAATTTCCAAAAGATGTCAGTCAAGCCGAAGTTTTACAAGCAATTCATCACTACAATGACGATCCAACTATTCATGCAATTTTAATTCAGCTTCCTTTACCTAAGCATCTCAATCAAACCGAACTAATTGAAGCAATTTCTCCTGAAAAAGATGTTGACGGTTTTGATTCAAAAAATGTTGGTAAACTTTATAACAATGAGGATGGACACTATCCTGTTTCTTGTACCGCGCGCGGAATTATGACTTTGCTTCATTCTTATTTAGATAGAATTGAAGGAAAAAACGTAACAATCATTGGACGCAGCATTTTAGTAAGTCGCCCTCTGCAATCGCTTCTCATCAATGAAAATGCGACAGTAACAATGGTAAGCCTACATACAGATAATATTGATTATTACACTAAACATGCTGATATTTTAGTTGTAGCGGCTGGCACACCTAATTTGATTAAAAAAGATCAGGTTAAACCAGGTGCAACTGTGATTGATGTAGGAATTAATCGGATGGCAAATCATCACTTAGTCGGGGATGTCGATTTTAATAGTGTCAAAGAAGTAGCTAAAAATATTACCCCAGTTCCTGGTGGAGTAGGTCCAATGACTATCGCAACTTTAATGCAGCAAACCGTAGATTTAGCTGAATGGAATAAATAGAAAAAGGTATTAAGTAGTATCAAAATAACTACTTAATACCTTTTTTTGTCTATTATTTTCTCTACCTTTTCAAAAACTTTCCATATAAATGCTCTAAGAATATCCTAGCTGATTATTTTTTGAGATAGGGACAATAATTAGAACGATCTATTCGGTAATCTTTATTTTCAATTGTCCACTCATGCAAACATGCATCCCCAGTCCCAAATTTAATCTTGGCATCTATTGGTAACTTTAATAATGCATGATATAGTTGGGTAATTGTTCCACCATGAGTAACAATTACAATGGTATTATCTGATAAATTTTGACTTAATATCTCTGATAAAACACTCTCTACTCGCATTCTAAATTCGAGTTTACTTTCTTGCTTGTACAATGCTTTGTGGATAGGAACTTCAACCGCAGGATATTTTTGATAAGCTTTCTCATATGGTAAGCCAGCCCGGAGACCATTATTGAATTCTTTCAAATTATCTCTTCCAATAGCTGAAAGGCCAGTTAATTCTTCACGATAATGTGCAGTTTCACGAGCTCTTTTTAATGTACTAGTGTAAATTTTATCTATATTATAGTGATCAACAATCCATTTACTAGTTTTTAAAGCTTGCTTATTTCCACGTTCAGTTAAATTGAAATCGGCCCATCCTTCACATACTTTTAAAACATCTGCTTCACTTTCACCATGTCTAACAATTAGTAATTTCATTACTCTATCTTTTCAAAAACTTCACATACCATTGGTGCCTGAGGATAAAACGCTTTACCTGCTTCTCGATATTCCCAATCAAAAAAATCATCATGGGCTCGACGCCAATATTCATAACTTCGATCACCCTCACCTTCATGGTAGGCGTGCTCTTTAGAAATCAAATCATAAGGAACAATTTCCACCACCTTATCTTGAATAACACAAACAGGTTCCTCTTTACTATTCAAAACAATATTCCACTCACCTGCTTGAGGTGTTTTTTCATTTTTATCATAAAGTTCATAGGTAGATGTAGTAGCTGTTTTTATGCCTCGATTTACCAACTCAGCTAATTCATCTGCCTGCTGTGTCGTTGCACCAAAAGCCCATGCATCTACAGGAGTATTCAGATTTAAATTATGTTTTTGACAAAAATCTTACCAAAATTGTTGTACTTGTTTATTCATCTTTACCTAATTTTGTTAAAACTTTAGATCCAATCTCTAACCCCGCACTGTGAGATTCATACCCCCAGTCACGTTCATCATAGTTTTCTATATCAGCCAAAGTATCAGCAGTAAATAAAATTTGAGCGAAATACACTTTTCTGAATTGCGCACAAGCTGCCAAAGATGCACATTCCATTTCAACAGTTGCTGCACCTAACTGACGAAAATGTGCAACTTTCTTGGGCGTTTCTCTGAAGAAGACATCAGTTGTCCAAGTAGTAATTTCATCATACTTAAGATTTAAAGTAGCTAAGGCATCTTCTACCTGCTTTAAGAAATTCTGATTCAAATCGATAAATTGACCTGGCTCCATATAATGAAAAGATGTTCCTTCCTCACGAATTGCACGTTTGACTAGTAACATCTCATTTTCTGGTAAATCAGTTAACGCGCCCGCATTACCAACAGTTAAAACTTGGTTCACACCATAACTAATCAACCAATCAAGTAATTGGACCGAAGCTGGTCCTCCAAGCGGTGCCTGACATAAAGTAAAGTATTCACCATTTAATTCAACTTCATAAATCTTGGGATTAAAAGAAACTGACTCAAATTCACCTATAGTGCGGTGAAGATGCCGATCTAAAAATGCATCAATTTCATTCTTAGGAACAAAGGCATAAAGCAAGCGTGAATGAAAATGAAATGGTTCTTGATCATGATCTGGTTCAATTACTGCATGGTGATTTGGATCAAAATCTAAAATAAATGGTTGTTCTTTCATAGGCTTCTCCTACTTCCTTAAAATTTTAACTACAAGATTACAAATCTAATATTCTAATTCTATAGTCTTTTTTATCAAAAAATGAAATTAAATCGTCTATTTTTAAAACTACAGTCGCTGTATTATCATTGGGATGGACTCCGATATAATTATCGTTCAAAAGCTTCCGTTGAATATCTACTTCAACGTCTTTATCCTGATTATTCAGTAACGCAAAGGGCGATACGGAACCGGGAGTTAGGTCTAACTTTTCTTTGAGTTCGTTACTTGAAGCCATGCTTACCCGGGAAGTTTGTGCTATATCTCTAAACTTTTTAAAATCTAAGCGATCATTTTCGCTAATCAGCAACAAATAATAATGTTTTTTATTAGCGGTATGCAAGAATAAATTCTTAACTCTGCTAAACTCATAATCTGTAATATACTTATCTGCTTCCTCGGCCGTATAAACTGGTGGATGATTAATAACTTGATATTTAATTTTATTTACATCGAGACTTTGCAAAATTTCTTCTTTATTCATTACGTCATCTTTCTTATTTATGCAAACTTTACAGATGGAATTTTTATTTAAAATTGTTCAATTTACTTAACACTTGACTACCAATTTCTAATCCAACTCCATATGACTTCCGTCCCCAACCACGGCGCTCGTAATTTTCCATTTTTGCTAATGAATCTCCAGTAAACAAAATTTGAGCAAAATCTACTTTTCTAAATTGTGCACATGCTGCTAAAGCTGCACACTCCATTTCGACAGTATCGGCTCCTAATTGACGAAATTGAGCAACTTTCTTTGGCGTTTCTCTGAAGAAACCATCTGTAGTCCAGGTGATTATTTCATTGTATTTATAGCCTAATTCTGAAATTACTCTTTCAACTTGAGACAAGTATGCAGGTTCTAGTTCTACAAACTGACTAGGTTTTAAGTAATAAAATGACGTTCCCTCTCCTCGAATTGCTTTTGTAGGTACAAGCATTGTATTTTCGGGCAAATCATTTAATGCACCAGCATTTCCAACCGCTAAAATTTGTTTAACTCCATAGTTAATTAACCAATCAAGTAACTTTGTGGCCGCAGGCGCTCCTAATGGAGCTTGGCATAAAGTGAAATATTCGTTTTCAATTTTAACCTCATAAATTTTAGGTCTAAACGAAATAGTGCGGAAACTTCCTAGCGTGCGATGAGGATATTGATCTAAAAAAGAATCAATTTCTTCTTTAGGAACAAAGGCGTAAAGTAATTTGGGATGAAAGTGGAACGGTAAGTCTTCAAAATCTGGTTCAAGCACGGCATGATGATTCCCATCAAAATCTAAAATAAATGGTTGTTCTGTCTCTTCTTTCATATCTACTCCTCCTATAATTTTTGTAATATCTCAAAGCAAATTTCTAATCCGCACCGATGTGAATCGGTTCCTCCATCACGTGGATCATAGTCCTCTTCATTAGCTAAAGTATCAGCTGTAAATAAAATTTGCGCAAATTCAACTTTTCTAAATTGTGCACATGCTGCTAGTGCTGAACACTCCATCTCTACTACAGATGCACCTAAGGCACGAAATTGCTTTACTTTTTTCGATGTTTCTCTGAAAAAAGCATCTGTTGTCCATGTCGTCACTTGCTCGTATTTGTAGTCTAGCTCAGTTATTGCCTTTTTTACCTGACTTAAAAATTCGGTGTTCAAATCGACTGTTAGACTATCTTCTAAATAATGGAAAGAAGTTCCTTCATCTCTAATTGCCTTAGTCGGAATAAACATCTCATTTTCTGGTAAATCTATAAGCGTACCAGCATTTCCAAATGCTAAAACTTTTTTAACCCCGTATGCAATTAACCAATCAAGTAATTGTGTGGCTGCTGGCGCTCCTAAAGGAGCTTGGCATAAAGTAAAGTATTCTCCATTCATTTCAATTTCATAAATATCTGGTTGAAAGGAAATGGTATCATACGAACCTAACACTTTATGGGGAACTTGTTCTAAAAAATTATCAATATCTTCTTTAGGAACAAAAGCAAATAATAATTTAGAATGAAATTTAAAGGGTTGCTGTTCATAATCGGGTTCAATAATAGCTTTTGGATCTTTATCTATTTGTAAAATACATCGCTTTTCTTTCATACATACTCCTATTCAAAAAATGGATAATCTCGTTTATAATAATGCTCAATAAAATTTAAGTGCTGCTTATTAAAAATATCTGGTAAATTATCTTTAGAAAAATATTTTAAATCCAATGTTTCTGAATCTGGTTTCTTATTCTTTTTGCCTACTAGCTCTACCAAAAATTCGATCACGACAGCTTGAGCTATATCCCGATTAGGATAATGCTGGATAAAATCTGTCGAAATTCTTAGCAAAGATTTAACTTTCACTTTCAATCCTGTTTCTTCTAAAGATTCACGCACACATGTCTCTTGAGCATATTCTCCAAATTCCATTGCTCCACCTGGCAGACCCCATGACTTAAAATCCGACCTTTTCTGCAATAAGATTTCATCTTGATCGTTGGCTAAAACTCCACCAGCAAAATTTAAAATTAGTGGTTCATGGCCTACCTTTTTACGCGAATTTTTAATGTAATCTTGTTCCATCTATTTCTTCTAAATCGTGTCTAACATTGTCTCTCCAATATGTCTGAAAGCCAGATCCTCAATTTTTTCAGTATAGTTAAAAATGCCAACTGCAGTAGTAAAAATCAAATATTGTTTTGTTAAGTCAGATAAGTGATAATTAGGATTCTTACTTGAATATCCCGCCAGAAATGATTGAATCAATTCTTCATTCAAATCAAAATCTTGGTAAAACAATTTTATAAAATCTTGATATACTGGCCCTAAACGTGCTTTTTCAAAGTCAATAAGTGCTAACTTACTATCACAATATTTATAGTTTCTGATGCCTACATCACCATGCAAGACAAATTTTGAATGTTGAGATAATTCTAACTTAATTTTATTTTCATAAGGTAGAAATTTACTAGTAAGTTTCTTCAATCTTCTTTTGTATGAACTTTCATTAAAAGAATCTATTTCAGCCACGTAATCATCAAACTGTCCATTAACAAGCTTAATTCTTATAAATGGTTTCACCTTTAAATGATATTCTCCTAATACTTGTCCCATCTCAAAAGCTAGATTCGAATCAATCTTTTCTCCTATCTCTTTTGGTGAACAATCTTTTAACACTAAAACAAACGTATTATTAAGCGAAAAACCGCCTAAAACTCGATCATTTAACTGATTTGTAACCATCTTTTCAGTGTAATAGCCTTGCTCTTTTGCAAATTGTTTTACAAAAATCGATTGCCGATATAAATTACTATAGCCAGCAAAAGTGCTGTTAAGTGATTCATGATTAATTTCGTGCAAGTCAGATTTCAACCAACTATTTAATTTATTAATGATTGTTGACATAGCCAATATCCTTCATAATCTTTTCAATTTCTTGCCTTAAAGTTGTTCGACTAGAAAACTTAGTTTCAGAAATAAAATTTATATAATCTTTTTCTTTCCACCACGAATGCATTTGCTTTTCTCCAAAAGAACTAATATTACGCTGCTTATGGCGCATTAGGGTTTCCTCAAAAGAAATATCAAAATAATATGCAAAAATTTCCTCACCAAATAGCTTCTCTGCTTGTCTAAACAAAGGAAGATACCATTCTGCATTCAAAATACCTTCAAGGATCACATAGTCACAATTTCGATAACCGTAATGAAGTAAATCCTCAAATAATGGCAACCCTAACGTGTTTTCTCCGTCCTTAACTCGTAGCATATCTCGTCTAACTGTATCTTGTGAAATCAGTAAAGTATTACGTGGCAGACGTTGATAAATTTCTTTTGCCAGAGTGGTCTTACCACTGCCAGAATTACCTCTGACGATAATTAATTTAGACAAAATAATTACCTCTTTTTCAAATATGAAATTTTACAGCTCTTCCTTCTGCTTTATCAACGGAATTATTAATAAAACAATGCTGAAGTAAGCTGCTGATACAAAAAACATTACTTTTAAATTCCCAGCCCACTTCATAATTGCGTTACTTACAAATAAAGAAAGACTGACTAAAATTTCAGCAATAAATGAAACTGTCGAAAGCATGGTAGACTTGTTGCTTTCTCCATAAATTGCTTCATTACTAGTAGCAGAAAATCTGTCCTGACATCATCCCCATTAATAATTCAATCAATAGAAAAAGACTCAATAATAAATATTTATTTTCTAAAATTCCACTCAAAACAAGCACAGAAATCATGCACAGTGTATTTAATATCGTGATACTTCTTGAACTAGCAAATGTTGATATCCTATTAAATATAAGCGATCCTAAAATAAGTGCACACATAAATAAGGTATAGACAAGCGATAAGTTAAAGCCTAATTTTTCAACGTAGATAATTGACCAATATATTAAAATAAATTGCGTTCCACAATCATATCCAACGTTTAGCAACAACAATATTAAGAGTTCGGCTAAAGAAAAGAATAAAAAGTTTCTAAATAGAATTAGGATTAAAAAACTACTCGCAATAACTATTGAAGATAAAGATAGAACTTTTAGCCTTCCAATTCTATCTGCTAAATATCCTGCTGGTAGCAACCCTAGCATGATACTAATATTTTGAAAGGATTTTATTTAGCTGATATTAGCATTAGGGATGCCATTTTTAGCATAGAATAATGAAAATATTCCTGACATTGATGATCGGAATAGTGTAAACACTGCCGTAAAAGTTAAAAATAAAACTGCAATTTTAAAGTTTACACTTTTTGATTTCATAACCATCAACCCTCTTTATTTTTTATACTGCTACATAAACTTATTCCTATTCAAATTCCGCCTGCCAATATGGATCATGATATGCCTTAAAGCACATTTCTACCTGCTCAGGTGATCCTTTATCTCCCCTCAAATTAGGTAGATCATCTATTTTTCACCACTTAAATCGAGCACTAACACAATTTCTTCTCCATCTTTTTCTCCATTCGGAACAAACCCAGCTTCTTTGTATAATTTTTCTGCCCAGTCGTTTCCAGGTACATAGGACAAATATATTTTTTCACCCTCACCTAGAGGATTTGTTCTTATATAATCAATAAGTTTATTTAGTGCTTTTTTGCCTAATCCTTTTTCTTGGTATCTTTGGTCAATCATAAATCGCCAGATACAATAATTATTACGAGCTACTCTTGGTGCGCCGTCCCAATTGAATACATTAAAGTTAATCATGATAAAACCAACTAATATATCTTTTTCATACACAGCAAAAGTTTCAACTCGTTCATTTTCATTCTGGGTAGCATAAGCTTCTAATAAACTAACTGTATTAGTCGCAATATATGTGTTTTGATTTGCCTTAACTTGAAGATTGACAACATCCCATAAATTTTTGTTTGTTATCTTCTTAAATTCCATACCTGTTCCTCCTGATGTGACTCGTTCTTCAATACAAAGACTTTATGATCATTTTCATCATCTTTCACATACTGAAATCCTGCACGCTGGGCCACATGTTGACTAGCTAAATTATCTTGAGCCGTTCGTAAAATTAAAAATTCTAAATTTAGCTGTTTAAATGCATACTCGACTAAAAACTCAACAGATTTAGTCATAATTCCTAAATGCTGCACATCCCCAGAAAGCCAATAACCTACTTCACCTGATCTTTGATTCAATTCGTGCAAATCAATCATTCCACTAGGGACACCATCAACTAAGATAACTAAATTAAATGCCTTACCACCAACCATTTTTTCTTGAAACATTTTAATCGATGCAGCTTCATCTTTAACAGACTTAATTTTTTCAGCCCACTCTAAATATTTAGAAAATTCAACAAAATTCTTTTGAAGTTGATCAAACAGAGAAGCGGCTTGCCAGACTTCTGGTAAAACTAATTCAATTTTTTTATTTCCAGTTGAAAAATTATGTAAAACAAATGCGATATGTTTCATATACGCAACTCCTCTTCTCTTAACGGTTAAATTACATTAAATTTTACTTAAGTACCTTTAATATTTCAAGAGTAAAATCATAATAATTATTCATAAAAAAATAAGCAGAGATCCACTAACTAATCTCTGCTTATCATAATAATATACTTTTATTTTATTAAAAACTCACTACCTAATTTTAATACTTCAGGTCTATTTTTTCCGTTAAACATGTGACACTCATCTGGAATTAAATGGAGCTCACTTTTAGGCAAAAGTGTAGGGAATTTTCTTGAAGCATTAGGTGATACGACTTTATCTGCTAAACCATGAATCAATAAAACTTCTCTATTATAATGTTTCGTTGTTTGATAAATCGGTAATAATTGGGCCGTTCTAAAGTAAGCTCCTCCTACTTCAAAGCCACTAACATTGACAGTTTCAGGGATATGCGTTGGATCATAAATACTACCCTGACAAACTCCATCTAAAGCATCAGACTTAAGAGTTGCTGCAGGAGCGAGTAAAGCCAATTTTTCAATAACATCTCGATAATATCCAGCCAGCATTGACGCTACTACTCCACCTTGCGAGTGTCCCACTAAATAGATATGTTTTGCCTTAACAGTATTACGAACATAATCTAATATTTTTATCCCATCTAGGATTTCGCTGTAGACAGTCATATCTTCAAATTTACCATCACTTTTTCCGCACCCATCAAAGTCAAAACGAATTGTTGGGAGGCCTTGATCATTGAAGTAGTGAGAGAGCATACAAAATCTTGCTGTCATCATAACCCAAATCACCTTTAAAACCATGCATTAAAATAGCAATCGTATCATTTTCAATCTTATCGGTTCCTTCAAGTAAACCATGTAAGTTTAGACCATCACGTTTAATTGTAGTCTCCATTTTCTTCACCTCAAGTTAATTATAGTTTATAACTTAGGTTCAGCGTAATTGCTAACGATTAAATAGACGAGAAATAAAACCTTTTTTCTTATTTTCTTGCTCTTTTTGTTCAGTTAACTTTTCAACTGCTTCTTGCATCATCTTATTCTGCTCAACTTGAGCTTTAAGTAAAGCAGCCACATTATCTTGCTGCTTTTCATCTTTATGTATTCGTTCATAGTGCTTTCTAATTAATGGCTCACCAATGAACTTATCAAACTTGTCAATATCAAGACGCATTCCATTACCGTATTGCTCAATTGCAATACCGCCTTCTCGTGGGAACATATTAAAGTAATTATCTAGAGTTTGATTAATATTCTCATATCCATTGGCTTTAAAATCATTAAAAATTGCTTTTGAAACATGGAAATACTTATCATCTCCATCAGTAAACGCAATATGTTCATAATGATCATCAAGAATTAACATTTTCCACGTAATACGATTGCGATCAATTTTATAATCGTAGTTAGCTCCTAAAATATTCTTTAAGCGATTATAATAGCCATATTTCTTCAAAAGGTTTCCTAAGATTTCTTTAGTTAAGCTCAAATAATCTTCAATTAGATTTGCCTCTTCTTCACCTGTAAGATGTACTAAATGCTTATTGAGTTCAGAAACTACATAGCGATAAATATGGTCATTATTATCATTAATTAACATATTATAGTTAATTTCTTGTTGATTTGATGGAAGCCATGGAGCTTCAAAGGATAAGTAATATACACGCTTGGTAATTTCTTCAAGATTGTTAATTTCTTTACTACCTGCATTATGGTTCATCGCAAAGATATTAACATTATGAATTCCTTTAATAGTATTAGACCATTGCTTAATTGCATTAAGGGCCACTTTACTATGTAAAAAATTACTATTCAATTCATCGACAATCATCGGAGAAATAAAACGCTGAGAATGCAAATAATTATCTAAAAATCTAACTGCTTTATCGGTTCTAGCACCATTACCATCATTAATTTCAGTGTATTGCAAACTATGGGACTTATCTCCAGTAAATTTCTTAAAATAATCTCGCACTAACAACGTTTTCCCAGTAGTGCCTCGTCCAATTAACACCATCGAAAGAGGAATCTGATCAGCACTTTTTGAAAAATTAGATTTACGATAAATTTCACGAATTTTCCAAATCATTGGAGCAGTCATCAGATAAATAAATGCAGAAAGTGCCTGGTGACTTTCATCTTTTACCTTATTCAATTTAAAGCTTTCAATAATTCTAACAAAAGTACGAACATCATCCTCACTAACTATGTCCGAATTAACTTCAAGCGAATGAAATAAATTAGTGTTTGTATCTTCAACAATAATATTATTATCTTGATAAGCCCAAACTGGTTTAGGATATAGAGTGCTAGCTTTTATTACACGGTTTTGAGATGCATCACTAAAGTCTTGATAGACAATTTTCTTAACTTCTTCACGGACCTTTTCTTCATTTCTTCGTTTATTACCCTTTTCCGTAAAAAGTTGCTTAGCTACTTTTTGAACAGTCTCAGGATGGAGCTCATAAGTTTCTTCTTTTCTAGCAGCATCCTTAGTAATCTTTACAATATCCTCCGGATTTACTTCAACAATATTTTGTTGAACTTTATCTACTACTTCATCTGCAATAATTGCAGTAATTTGCTTTTTAGTTTTACCATATAGATTATTGATAATTTTTCTATCTAAGTATTCAACACTATCTTCTTCGAAATTCTTCTTAAAAAGCTTTTGATGCTCTTCATAGATTTTTAAATCCTGTAAATCATTCTTCTTACCTTCATACATCCAAAGCATTTCATGATTTTGCTTTAAAGCTTTTTTAGTAAGATTCATTGAACCATTGAAAATAATGAAATCAGTATCATTTTCAATAATAAAATATTTACTATGAAAAAGTTCATCCTTAGTGAATCTTAAATTTAAAGTTTGATTTTCAATTCGATCTAAAAAGTCCGAATCCCGACTTAAAGACAATAGCTGCTTTACTTTATTAGAGACATTTAATAATTGATCTAAATTCTTACCAGTTTTCTGATCTTCCATCCCTAAAATTAGATCAATCTGTTTAAAGCGTGGCAAAAGCTCTTTCTCTATTATTTTAAAACTTCCAACAAAACTAACTCCCTTAAAAGAGTCATATCCTTCGACCAACTTAAAGAAATCTGGTTGTTTAAGCATTACATTATTCTTTAAATCATAAATTGTTAGCATATTTATCCCCTTTCTTTTTATTTTCGCACATATGTTCGTATCGCTTACATAGAAATTATATCATAGTTTTTAAAACGAAAAAATAAACTAAGAATACCTTTTCTTAGTTTATTTTTATCTTTAATTATTTTTCCACGAATTAACAAAAAATAGCAACTGTAGTTACAATACCGATTATCATAATTAATCCAAAAGTAGTTAATTTACTGAATTTTCTTGTTAATAAAAGGTAAGCTAATATTATTTGAATCAGCTCTGCACCAATCTGAATTATATTAAGATGGATTCGTATACTAAATATCCAACAAATAGTCACGATCGCAATTATTGCGATACCATACCATTTTAAAGCGATATTTTGAAACCAATCTTGAAAAATAAAATATACGCTGGCTAATAAATAAGGGACAAGCATATGTACTTCTAATTCCATTTATCTTACTCCTTTTGTAAACTCCGTTCTGTCTAATGACTCTTAAGTTAAAACTATGATCTGAAATTATGTATTACTTCATAAAAATGTTTTTCTAAAACTCACTTTTTTTCTAAATAAAGCTCACGTAAACGATCTCTTAATTCAGGTGTCACATCCAACACCTTTTTCAAATATGCATCCATGGTTTGATATTGCTCTTCGATTGTAAGTAATACCGTATCAAAAAAGGAATCAGAAGCAGAACTTAAGATTCGCATATTACTCCTAAAGGTAAGGTTTTCACCTGTATTTTCAAACTTTTTATCACGTTCTGCTCGATAATGGGAAAGAATGGAATTAGATGCTAAGTAATCTTGACGAATTACTTCTAAATCAACACCTAAAATATATAAAACGAATAAAACTACAAAACCCGTACGATCTTTTCCTTCGGTACAATGAAAAATAGTTGCTCCCTTTTCTTTTTCAGCTAAAATACTTAAAACCTGACGAACTGTATTTTGATCATGAGCTTTTACTACATGATCCCTATAGTGGTCACACATCATTTTAAAGGCAGAATGAGGATCATGATGATATAAATCATCTTCTCGTGATAAATCTTGAATCCCACCTAAAGTCCCTTCTTCTTCAGAAAGAGGCAAGGAAATATTTTTAACACCTTCAATTTGCGGATCGGGATGATCTTTTCTTTCACTCTTTGATCGCAAATCAATGATTGTTGTTAAACCGTAATTTTTTAAAAATTGGATATCCTCATCGGACATGCGGATAAGGGTTCCCGTTCTAATCAGCCGGTGTGTTTTTATCTTTCTTCCATCTAATCCTACTATTCCACCCAAATCTCTGGGATTAAGGATACTATTAACTGGCAATAAATTTGTTGTCATGAATTATCCTCATTAATTATCTTCTCTATTTCTGGCGTAATTAAACTTTGCTGAACTTTCATATCTACTGGATGATAGGTTGAATCAATACATTCATCCCAATACTCAATATGTTTCTTATCTATATAGCTTTCTGATTCTTCAACATTCTGACCATTCTCGCCTTGGACAGAATACCAGTAAAAATATGTATATCCATCTTCATTCTTTTCACTAAAGACAGTCTCAACATACATTTTTTCAGCAGCCATTGTTTTAACTGTATCTACGTGATGCTCATTTAAAAAATTCATCCACTCCTGAGCTTTTTCCTCTTTACCTTTCTTAATTCGAAATCTAGTTAATTCAATTTGTGTCATTTTCTATCCTTCAATCTTTTTTCCATCAATGTATTTTCGCCTTTTATTAATTTCCATCTTTTTAAGAATATCTTCACCAAGATCACTTCCTACCATTTCGGAAATTCCTAAAAGAAAAATTGCAACATCTGCCAATTCTTCATTGATGTTCTCCGGATCATCCTTTAGCCACGCGTGAAAAAGTTCATTTACTTCCCCATATAATAGAAGAAGTTCAAACTTAATATCAGTAGTATTAAAATTATGGTTTTTCTTATTTTCAAGGACAGCTTTTTGTAATTTTTTAGTGTCAATAATCATAGATTTTTTACTCCTTCTTGCTAAAATGTTCTTCAATATAGTCCTTTATGCTTACATTTAATAAAGATAAGCTATTTAATTTTACGTAGATATTTTCTAAAAGAGACTTTACATTATTAAATCGATAAAATTCTATCAAATCTGGTGCATAAGGATTAAAATCAAAACTTTTTATCCAACTAATAAAATCCTCATTAGAAATTTTTTGATTTTTAAAAGCTTCTATAAAAACATCTGATAATCTATACTCTTCTCCATCAATAAAGCGTCTATCTACCCTATTTAACATTTTGTAAGTTGATGATAGAAAGAGATGTGCCATTTCAGGATCAAAGTTATCGCTCTTCATTCCATCCGCAATTGCATCAGAACAATGAGCAACTGCATGAAACCAACCATACTTTTTAGAGAATCCCGTAAAATCAGATTCTTTAGACAAATAAACTAGTAAGTTTTTGAACAATTCTTTCTCTTCAGAATCGGTTAAAATTTTGAAGTATTCTGATTCTGAGTCATTATTGACTTTAATGATTAAATCCCAAAATAAACAAGTAAAGGATCTGGTCAGTGTAGGAATTCCTGTTTCATCAATTTTATAAAATAAAGTATTATTTGTTTTGATTTTCTCTATCATAAAATGTGCTTGATCTAATGAAAAATTGTCTTCTAAAAATCCTTTTCCAAGACTATTGCACACTAGAGAATCCCTAATTAAACTGTCCGGATCCCCAATATGATTAAGCATCCAGTTTATTTCCTCATTTGTGTATATAGGCGTAGACTCAGTTAACTTATCTTTCAGTTCTTGTATCTTCATAAGCCTTCTCTGTATTATTATCGATCTATTTTATCTAATTCAATCTTCAACTTTTGCTTTAGTTCTTCAAGCTCTTTATCATTCAATACATTCTCTGCACTGTACATTTTTTCTCGTGGATACCACCATACTGGCCCTTTGCCATGGTAGCCGTATTCTCCTAAATCTCCGCTCACTCTTGGAAACAAATGCCAATGCAAATGAGAATCACCGTTTCCCAGTAATTCGTAATTCATTTTTTCACATTCAAAAGCTTTTGAGACTGCTTCACCGACTAACGACATTTCTTCTAAGAAAGCTTGCCTTTCAGTCGAATCTAACTCATATAGTTCATTTTTATGTTTTTTATAAAGAAAAAGCGTGTAGCCCTTAAAATGTTGATTATCACCTAATACTACATAACCAGTTTTTAACTCTTTCACAAAGAATTTGTTCTGATTATTTTTAATCATTTCAATTCGTTCACAAATTAGACACATAGATTTTTTCATTCCTTGTTTATCTCAATTCCATCGTATCTTGTGAAAAAACGACAGGAAATTCATCTGACCACTTTTCAGTAATGGTATTTGCTCTCTCAAAACCAAATTTCCTGTATAAAGCTTTTGCTCGTTCATTATTAGTAAATACTTCTAATCTAACGGGTCTCTCTAACTCGACTAATGCTTTTTTAATTAACTCAGTCGCAATTCCCTTATTTTGATGAGTTGGATCAACATAAATAAAATTCAAACTACCTGGCCGAAAACCAATAAGTCCAGCTAATATCCCATCCTCAAACGCTACATAAATTTTACAAGACAAAAAATAATCCAAATATGGTGCATCCCGTAATGGTAGAAAAACCTCCTCCAAATTTTCACTCTGAAGTTCTTGTTTTCTTGCTCTATCCATCACTAAGCACAACTTATTAAAGTATTTTGATTGATAAGATTTGATCTCTAGACTCATTTTTAACCTAATTCTATTTACATTAATTATTTTTTTATTTATTATTAATCTACCATAATTTTATATTTTTACAATAATAAACTGGAGATGAGTAAATGAAAAATAAAATAAAGTACATCCTTGCAGCCATTGTTTCAATAGTCGGTATTGGCCTATTAATTTTTGCCTTATATTTACAAATACAAGATCACGCTTCTACTAGGTCTATTATCTGGTCCATAATCGAAATTCTCATTTTGCTCAGCGCTGCTTTTTATTACTTTAGAAGCGCAATAAAAAATACCAGCGATGATAAACATAATGAAGAAGATTCTAAGTTAAAAATAATTGAAACAAATTCAAAAGCAAAATCACTGGACTTTATCAGCAATCTAAGTTTTTGGTGTGGCATGCTATTAATGATCTATGCCTCACATCAATTAAAAGATGACCCTCAATTTTCGTATATACTCTTTGCTATTTCAGGCACTTTAACAATAATTTGGTTAATTACCTTAGTAGCTCAACTTTTTTATATTGTTAAATACGGGAGAAAATTAGATGACACAGAAAAATAAACTATTAACTTTATCTTCCTTTAATTCACAGTATTTAAAACATATTTGGCGAGACGGTTTTCAAGATAAAAATCCTGCATGGACTAAATGGAATGCACCCTATTTTAATGATTATCATGCTTATCCTTCTTTTTCTCAGTTTGAACATAGTCCCATTACTGACTATCTACTAAGCGATTCTTGTAAATGCATCTGTTTAGATGGAAAAGGCATCGGGATGGTTTCAAAAAATTGGATAGATGAAGTAACCCGTTGGCTTGAAATTGGCATAGTTATTTATAATCCCACCTATTGGCACGGTGGAATAGGAAGTCGAGTACTAAAAATATGGATATCTGAAATTTTTGACCAATATCCGGAATTAGAGCATATCGGATTGACTACTTGGAGTGGAAACCCACGAATGATCCATCTTGCTCAAAAACTAGGTTTTAAAAAAGAAGCTCAAATTAGAAAAGTGCGTTTTTATAAAGAAAAATACTATGATTGCATGAAATACGGTATTTTGCGTGATGAATGGATTAATTAAAAAAACAGTGATTTTGTCTTTGCATCGCTGTCTCTGACTTAATTGCTACTGGATCTCACAATCATTCTTATAGAACTTAAAGCGGGCGAAAAATACTCTAAATAAAAACTGATGCATCATTGTTAAATAAACTTTGATACATCAGTTTTTTTTACTTTCTGCAGAATTAACGATTAAAACCGTATTTCTACTTATTTCGTTACTAGTTAACTTCTTTATTGGTACATGATCATCTGTTGATTTTATATGTTTACTTCTTCTACTTCCATAGCCCAATTCTACTCCTTATTATTAATTAATATTATAAATGACTCCTACTAAACTAAATAATGCCACTCCCCAAAATAACCCACCAAGCAAACCTAAAAAGAAAGTTAATGGTGCACTTAATCTCTTGATCATTAATTTATAACTAAAAACAATCATCAATGATTCCGAAATAATTGCTATTTCATTGACATATGATTTCAATCCAACTAAAGGAAAAATCAAAGCTAAGCTTACTGTAAATATTATCGCACCCACGTACCATTTCCATGATATTTTCTTAAATGAGTCTTGAAAGCCCCAAAACAAAAAAGCAAATAAATATGGAATAAATGTATGCATATCTATCCAAGTATTCATCTTTTCACCTATCTCTATTAACAAACTTTTTATTATATTAATAATTTATAATATTTTATGCAATACTATTTGTAATTTTATTTTCATAATTTAATAAAGTATGCTAATATTATTTTTATCAAAGAAGAAACGACTAAATAAGTCACTTTGATGGGGTCTAGAAAGGTATATTATGTCTTTAAAGTTTGCTAACAAAAAGAAGCTAGCACTTTATGCCCTTTTAGCCTGCATAAGTGCTTGTGGTAATGTCGTCATCGCTTATGTCACGAAGATAATGTTGAACAGTGCACAATATCATCGTGGCTCATTAAAGCAATTAGTTCTTATCGCTCTTTTAGGAGCAACTGTTCTAATTGTTATCATGTTTTTAAATTTTGGATATCGTTATTTACGTTTCGATATCATACGGGATATTAATATTAAGCTCAAGGATAAAACTATCACCTACTTAGTAAATCAACAAGCTGATTTGCAAAAAGAAGGTCTTAATTTGATGACTAATGATTTAAAACAAATCGAATCACTCAAAATTGCTAATGAGTTGATGATTATCTCAGAAGCTGCGGCTTTTATCATTTCAATTATTGTTGGTTTATTAAATTCTTGGCTTTTAACAATAATATTTGTTGTTGCAACTATTATTCCTGGTTTTATTCAAAAATTATTCGTTAAAGATATTCAAAATAAAGCTATAGTTTGGGAAGAAAAAAATGCCGAATACACTCAAGCCGTTACCGATGCTATTAATGGTTCGAAAACAGCGATGCTCTATGATGTTGAAATACCGCTTGTTTCTTATGTAATCAAACAAGCAAAACAGATGGAAAATGCATTGCGTTCTTTGAACTATACCCAGGGTGCTATTTCTACTTTAATTATTACAATAGCAGATATTTTCAGCTTTATCGTTCCATTTTTAATTGGCGCCATTCTAATGTTCAATGGCCAAATTGGAGCTGGTACATTAGTCATGATTGTTCAATTATCTAATGACTTTATTAATCCAATTACAATGATTTTTGATCAGATTAACCAAATACGTTCTACTAAACCAATCTGGGACAAAATCGAAAAGGCGCTACACTTAAAAAATACATCCCCTACCTCATCTTTTTTATCTTTCAATCAATTAAAGATTGAAAATTTAACATATATTGTGAATGATAAATCAATTTTAAACGATGTATCCTTTACGCTTGAAAAGAACGAAAAAATATTACTAATGGCTCCAAGTGGTTTTGGTAAAACTACTCTCCTACGCTTGTTAGTAGGGCAGCTTACTCCAAATTCTGGTTCAATCATTATCGATGAACAACATATAGAAGATAACTGGAACAAAGCACATGAATATTTCGGTTATATCAACCAAAAGCCATTTATATTTGATCGGAGTTTACTTTTTAACTTAACTTTAGGTAAAAAATATTCAAAAGATGAATTAATGAATGCGATTCAATTAGCCGGACTGACAGAATTAATTGACAGCAAAGGATTCGACTATCGAGTTGGTCAAAATGGTAATAATCTTTCTGGAGGTCAAATTCAGAGAATTGAGATTGCTCGAGCTATTTTAGCTAAAAGACCAATTTTACTTGCTGATGAAGCAACCAGCGCGTTAGATAATAAACTTTCATTGCAAATTCATAAAACACTTCTAACTAATCCTAACTTTGCAGTAATTGAAGTAGCCCATAAAATTTCTGATCAAGAAAAGAAACTTTTCGATAAAATTATTGATTTAAGTAAATAAAATATAGTAAAAAGGTACAGCCACTATATATAGCGTCACTGTACCTTTTTACTATATTTTCACTTATTTTCTAACCACTTTATAACGATTGCTTCTATCTTCTACTTGCTCTTTATCAGCTGGATAACCAAGTGGCAAGAGCGCGGTAGTTTCATAACCTTCATCCATTCCTAATTCATTTTGGAGTTCAGGAAACTTATTTAGTGCAAATACTCCGCCCATTACATAAACTGATCCTAAACCAAGATCTGCTGCTTCTACCATTACATTCTCAGCTGCTGCAGAAGCATCCCTTTCACCAAATTGACTGTCCTTTTTAGTATTAATCATAAATATTAACGGTGCATTATAACAAGAATTGTTTGTACTATTTTCTATCTTTTTAAGTAGTTCTGGTTTTGTAATGACGCTAAGTTCCATGACATCTGTTTGATGCATGGCACAAGGTGAAGCTTGAAATGCATCAATTAGCTTTTGCCTTGGAATTAAAATTATATTTAAATTCAATAATCCCTAATTTTATATAAAATTATTTAATAAATCTGAGTTTTACGCTATATTTATTTTAATACTTCTTTTGTTTTAGTAAGGATTAAGAATAAAATGACCAATAATATTTTGAAAATCAACTCAAATACTTATCAATTATTTGAAAATAACAAAAGTATCGGCACAATCTCTACTTATACCAACGACTATCATA
Organism: Lactobacillus sp. UMNPBX19; assembly: GCF_002553805.1. Taxonomy (NCBI): domain Bacteria; kingdom Bacillati; phylum Bacillota; class Bacilli; order Lactobacillales; family Lactobacillaceae; genus Lactobacillus; species Lactobacillus sp. UMNPBX19. Next base: position 4,218 of record NZ_PCYR01000021.1, on the reverse strand, counting down.
ATCAAAATTGCTATCTTAAATTTAACCTTCTTACGTATCCACTCTCTTCGCCTTTTTCTTTAATCATGCAAGATAAAAAGAAACCACTACAAGTTATGCTTGATTCAACTGAAAAGTATTTAATCGCCTTTTTAACTAAAAATGGCTTTCAATTAAAAAGACGGTGTTTTTCATTAATTGTTAAAAAAGATAATATGAAATTGCTTCCTGAAGAAAAAATAGCTATTCAAAAATTCGATATGCATAATAATAAATATTTAGACTGTTGTGATTTTCTATACCAATATTATAAAAACAGTCATAAAGTTGTGTCACCACTAACTGTCTCAAAAGATCAGTTTATTAAAGAAGTTCCTACTAAAACAGGATATTATCAACTTAATAAAGATTGTCAAATTGAAAATATTATTTTTACCGAAAATAATGAAATTGCTTATATTTGTTCTACGAATTCAAAAACATGTCCTCAGTTTATTCAAAGCGTGCTATTAGATATGTTCAGTTCTTTCGAAAGCATATTTTTTGAAGCAGACGATACTGATTGGGCAGCAATGGACTTACTTAACCAGTTTGATGTAGACGTAACTCAAAGTTTCAATACATATGTTCTAGATACATCCGTTACTAAAAACAAGTTAGACAATGATCTTTAATTAAAAATACATTCCTTTAGGCAGAAAATACTGGCAATCAATATTTATTTTAACGTTGATTACCAGTATTTCTTTATCGTCAATCTTTAACTAGATGAATCTCACGATCAAATAATGCACGCATTTCTTGGTTAAAATTATGTGCTATAAAAATAATCGTCTCTTTACCCTTAACTAAATTCTTTAAAATATTCATGGTTGCTTTTTGATCTATCGCACTAGTTCCTTCATCGATCAAAATTATGTCACTTCCATGTACTTTAGCCCGAGCTAGCACAATTTTTTGCCTCTGACCGCCCGAAATATTTAATTTATCTAGATTTAATTGATGCTCTAATCCTTCATTAAATTTAGAAATATCATTAGCGAAATTAACCTCTTTGATTATAGGCTCTACTTGAGAATCTAATTTTGAATTAAACATAGTAATGTTGTCTTTAATCGTCCCAGGAAAGAGATTTGGGTCTTGTGGAATATACCCAATTTTTGACATATCTGGAACAATTTCTTTTCCATTTTTATCTTTAAAAATAATAGATCCCTGTGTTGGTTTTATTGAACCTAAGATTAATTTAAACAAGGTAGATTTTCCAGCCCCTGAATCTCCAGTTAACAAAATCTTTTCTCCAGATTTTATTTGAATATCAGGAAAACTTAGCTTTTCACCATTTGGAAAAGCTAAAGCTAAATTCTCAGTATAAATTAATGCTGGCTTTTCCTTCTCAACTTTTGAATTGTTTTTTATTAGTGCAGAATCACTACTAATTTGGTCCATTAGTTCTTCAGAAGATTTCATAAAGCTCAATGCCTGGATCATTTGTTGCAAGCCAATGGAAATATTAGCTGCAAAATTTTGTACTGACATAATTGCACCAAAAAGTACTTGTCCTTGAGTGATCATGTATCCAGTCAGAGAAAGAAGAATTAATTGTCCTATTGAGTTACATAATCCATTTATTACAATTAGTTCTTGCTGCGTACCCGTTTGATGAACATGCGCTTTTTCAATACTATTAGCTGCCTGACTCTGAACTTGAAATAGTTTTGTACCAGCAAAATATCTGCGTAATTCTTCAACTCCAGAAAACCATTTTTCTAACGTATCTAAATAATGTTTATTTTGAATAGAAACATTGGTTGTCGCCTTTTCCATCTTTTTCTGAACAAGTTTAGGAATATAGTAAGAGGCAATATCAATTACAATACTTACAATAAAAATTTGCCAGTGAATTGTAAGTAAAGCAACCAATGCAGCAATAAACATGGTTCCATAAAAAGGAACAATAGGGTACCAATCAAAATAATTTTCTCTTACCATCTCAAGATCGTTAGTCATTCGATTTTGAACCGCAGCTATTTTGTGATACTTATTGTCCTTAAAGTAATGGCTAGCAAGATTATTACGAATTTTTTTATTATATTCCTCTTCTTGAATACGAGTAACAAACTGAATGTAATAAATTAACTCTTGCGCTGCTAAATATAAGAGTCCGATAGCAAGACTTGTCCATAACACTCCCATCCAGTTTTTATTCTTGATAAAAGTTAACCAGTACATTTGGACATACCCTGCACCAATTGCGCCCAATCCAGAAATAATGGATAAAAAACTGATATAAATAAATCTAAGGTAGTTTGTCTTGATAAATCCCTTAAAGCTCATCCCTAATCCCCTCCATTTTTCAAACTGATTTTCCGATCGAACATGTTCTCTAGCTCATCATTAAAATTATGAGCAATCATGACAATAGTAGTTTCCTGATCAAGTAAATTTTTCAAAATTTTCTTTGTTGCTTTACTGTCAATTGCACTTGTTCCCTCATCAATAAAGAGCCATTTTGATCCGGCTAAAATTGCTCTTGCCAAAACGATTTTTTGCTTTTGTCCTCCTGATAAATTTCCTTCATCCAAATTAATTTCATGCTTTAAACCATCTTGGATTTTTTTAAGATCATTTTCAAATTCAACTTGTTTAACTATTCTTTTTACTTTCTCATCAAGCTTTGAATTGAACATTGTCATATTATTTTCAATAGTATCAGGAAAAAGAGTATTATCTTGTGCTACATATCCAAGTTCATCCCGATTGAGTTTAATTTCTTTTCCGTTCTTATCTTCAAAAATCACTTTGCCACTAGTTGGTGATAATTTACCTAAGATCAACTTAAATAAAGTCGATTTTCCACTACCACTATCGCCTGTTACTAAAACTTTTTCACCACTTTTTATAGTTAAATCGGGGTAAGAAATAAGTTCACCATTCTTAAATTGATGCTGTAGCCCCTTTATCTGTAATTTAGCTACGTTTTCATCTTGATGCTCATTTTGTAAAGGTGCGCTCGCGCCTTCTAATGAGGTTATCTTTTCATTTAACTTCTTTGATGATTTAATTAAGTTCCATTGCGCAGCTAATAATGCAGTACCATTCATAACTGTCGAACAAAATTGAATTGTTGTAATGACAGCACCAAAGACTATTTGACCATTAAAGTATAAATATGCAGCCAGAATCATCAAGATTATCTGTCCACCTATATTAACAATAGAGGTAGCTAAGTCGGCAATAGCAATAGTTGCACCTTGGTGAATAGCAGCCTTTTTATAATCAGCAGCTGCTTGATTCATGGACTCAGAATAAATTCTAAAACTACTATATCTTCTTAATTCATCTAAGCCATTAATCCAGTTTGAAATTGCTTTTAAAAGTTTTTCATTGCTTTTAGTGACTTCAATCGTCGCATTTGAACTCATATTTTCAAATGCCTTTGGCAACAAAAGTGAGACTAAAGTTAGGATAAGCGTTAATAAAACTAAGCTCCAATTATAAGAAAATAACACTACTATTGAAAAAATAACCATCAGCCCATATAGGAAGGCAGCTTTAATTGGCTTTAAATAGTTTCTAGTTAATTGATCCAAGTTAGCAGCTAAATTATTTTGAACTGACGCCGTATCATCAATTTGCTTCTTAAACAAATATAAGCTGATCTTTTTTCTTATTTTATGTAAATAACTTTGACTTTGTTTACTGTATAAGTAGTCTGAACCCGAACTCAATAATAACCGGCAAATATCATAGAACCTTGATAAAGCAATAAAGATTACAAAGCCTAAAAAATTCAAATTCTTTAAATTATTAAATGCCGGTGTCATCAAATACTGAGAAAGGGTATCTATTACAGCAGCAAGTATTATCATTAAAAAAATTAGAATAAAGCGACCTTTATTTATTCTAAATATTCCGCTTAGCTTCATCCTTAACCTCTCCTTTTAATTTTTTATTTATATTTTAATATTACTGTGCAGATTTTAATTTACAAGCCATTTTTATTAAGTGGTCAAAAAGATAAACTAAGATGCAAAATTATATCGGTAAACTAACCTGCACCGCCGTATATGTACATTTTTCTCAAAGAAACTATAGTAGTATTTTCTATGCTTACATAACTTTATTAATTAAAAGTCATAATTAATACAAGAAAAGTCTTTAAATAATCTTTTATTTTTACTCGTAAATTGCAATAATAAATTGAACACTTAAGCTGCTTGATAGATATGATCCAAT
>NZ_PCYR01000020.1:0-28570 GCF_002553805.1 Lactobacillus sp. UMNPBX19 | reverse complement strand
TAAGAGTTGGATTGATCGTCTTTTGGTATCTGAAAGTTAGTTTTTTCCCAGACACTTTTTTGTTAAATTTTTTGTTAAATTATAACGGATTGTGTTGAGCTCTTTAGATAAGTGGTAAAATAAGAAAAAATATTATTGAAAACAGGAGTAAAAATGAAAAGATATTCAAAAGCGATATATTGGGGCTTACCCATTAGTTTGATTCTCGCCATTTCGATTATTTTACACTTAGGTTGGATTAATGCCTTTGATAATTTCTTTGAAGGATTAGTTCACATTGTTCCTAATTTAAAGGGATTAATGCTAAAGATTACGTTTTTAGCAGATACCAAGGTTGACTTGATCTGGATGGTATTGATTGCAGTAATCTTATGGTTTAGAAAACAACGTCCTCTTGCGACTAACTTAGTTTTAACAATGATTACAGGGGATGCAGTTGGTTGGGTAATTAAGCATTTGATTCAAAGAGCTCGTCCTGTACAGCACCTAGCAGTTGATGATGGATTTAGTTTTCCTAGTGGCCATACTTTAGGCATGGGGATGATTGTTATTTGGATCATCATGGTGCTTTTACCAGTAGTATTGAAAGATAGAACTAAACGTTTTTGGATTGATTTTCTATTAATCGTTTGGCTAGTTATCGTAATGATCTCTAGAGTATATGTTTATGCTCACTATCCAACTGATGTTTGTGGTTCAGTTGCTATCGCTTTAACTTGGGTTGGAGTAATGCAATTTGTCTTTGAAAAGATTAAGCAAGTAGTAAATAAATAGTTAACAAAATAGGGTTAAGCATTATGCTTAACCCTATTTGTGTGAGTAGTTTTTATGATTTTGTTTTTGATTAAGTTAATTGAACTGATTTAGTCAAACAATGTCCAAGGTTGACTCGGTCCATCATACAGATAACCTTTTTGCCAGTTCCATTCAGGATGTTGCTTCATAAAGTCTTTGGCGTCAAATGGTTCATCATCAGCTCTGCCAAAAATGCCCTACATATTCAAGTTTTCAATATCGGTGGCATCAGCACATTTACCATCGCATGAACCACTTGGGAAGAAAGGTACATTCCAAACACCATGTGGATCGTCAGCATAGTATTGTGAATCAACATCAATTGAGAATACAAATGAGTGAGAATTAATTTCACTTTGATTTGTAATTGATTTCTTGATACCGTTCTTCATTACGGCATTTTGAGTGTTACGATACTTTGGTGTATCTAAAAATTCTGATCTAACTTGTTTTAAATCTTCATTATCAATTTGTACCATAATAATCTCTTTTCTTTAAAATCGATAATCTATTTATCTTTAATCAGTTGAAGTCTTGTTGTTTTCATCAGCTTTAACAATGTCGTCGGATACTTGTTCGTTTGGCTTATAAGGACGCTTGATTGGCATACCCATTGGGTTTTGATCTTTAGACATAACAGTTGTTGGGACTTTTGATAAAGCCTTTCCAGGTTTCTTAAGTCCTTCTTCCAAGTAAATGGGGCAAACTTGTTATTTGGATTTACCCAATCAGTGTGTTTCTTTGAAAGTTGATATAAGCTGAAACAAACAATAAGAACAACAGCAACTAAAGCTAAAATAACTGAGATGTAAACTGTTGGTGAACCAACCTCTGACTTAACCTGTGCTGGTGAATAAATAGCAAGGACAATGGCAAAGGCTGAGGGAATTAATCCTAGACCTGCAACAAGCCAAGCACCGAACTTACCACCAGGAACTTTAAATGAACGAGGACGGTTAGGTTGGTCATAACGTAAACGTAGGAAAGCAGTAAACATTAAAATGTAGTAGATCATGTAAAGAACAGTAATAGTTTGAGTTAGCAAAATTACAAAACCTTCAACATTAGGAATCAATTTTACTAAGTAAGCTACAACAGTCATTCCAGCGATTTGTGTATACATTAAATGTGCAGGCATGTTATGTTTATTGTTTTGTTGGAACCAGTGTGGTAAAAATCCACTACCTCGGCATTCCAATTGTTGATCCTAAAATCCTGAATACAGAGTAGAGAAACGTTAATTTGCTTCTCAGGAATAATCATTGCAATGATTACAGTTAAAGGAATTAAACTCCCGATAATGACACCGTATTTAGCGATGTTAGAGAAGGCTTTAACACCTTTAGTAGCTAAATAAGTAAGGACCCAATATAAGATGATCCAACCTGTCATAATCAGCAATTCATGTTGTGGTGCTTGAGCAAATTTTACAGCGGCATCATAGTTTGGTATATAAAACATGATGGTTGCTGTAAAGCTCGGCATCCCCATCCCAAAGTTCAAAATTAATTGGAACCATAGGATAAGTAAACAGGTTAGTCCTCAGCCTTTACCTAAACATTCACCAATCCAGCGGAAAATTACTCTTATTACCAAATTGGGTAGGAAAAAAGAATAAATTTGATGCTCCATGGGTAGGTATTATTTTAACTGCTGCTGTAACCTTACTTTTAATTACTCAATCATACTTGTTCTTAGTTGGATGTATTGTTTTAGCTTCATTTGTTCAATATGTACCATCTATTTTTGCGGTTATTAAATTTAAGCATACTGGTCAATATCCAAACCATGGTTTTAACTTCCAGGCGGCTACACAATTCCAATTTTGGCTTTATTAGTAGCTTGCTATTTAATCTTTAACTTTACTTGGGAAACTATTTTACTGTCAATAGTTGTAGCTGCTGTAACAGCTGTTTTATACCTGTTCTTAGGAAAGAATAGATTAGCTAAGATAGGTGGAATTCCAACTGCAGTTAGGAGAAAAAGAATCATATAGAAGCTGATTTAAAGAAGAAAAACTAATTGATTTAAATTACGTTTATTTAGAATAAAAAATTAATTTGTATAAATAAAAACAGCATTTCTCAATACACACGAGAAATGCTGCTTTTTATGTTATTTTGAAAGATTTTTTACAACATTAAAGTTAAACAAAATTAAGTTTATGACAACAATACCTGCTGTCACAATGAATACCATACTATAACTTGAAACTCCAGCAATGAAAGATCCTAGAAGAGGCCCCGCAATATTTCCAATATACATTGCACTCTGATTCCAAGAAAAAATTCGACCAGTAACAGCGGCAGGTGAATTTTTGGTTAGTAAAGTTTGTACTTGTGGGAAAAGACATGCGTCAGTAAAACCAACTAAAAAGCGTAAAATACCTAATTGTACTGTGTTGTGAACAAAGGCAGTTAAAAAGAATAGAATCGTTGCACCAATAAAACCACCTATAATAATTTTGTGAGTCCCAATTTTATCACCTAATGCTCCAAAGCGTGAAGCAGCTAAAAATGTTGCAATTCCGGGTAAAGCTGCAATAATTCCAGAAACAAAAACAACATTTCCATGTCCATTCATCAATTGTTTAACATATAGAGAAACAATTGGGTTAATTGAATTGTTGGCTGCTTGAATAATTAAAGTGGTTAACAGTAAACCAAATATTAGGGTTGGAGAGCGTAGAGTAGCAATGACGCCACTTGCCTTATCGAGCTTCTTTTCTGTAATCGGCTTGAATCCTTCTTCATGAACAAAGAAAAGTGAGAGAAGGAAGGAGATTAATAATAATCCTCCTGTGATAAAGAAAGTAACGCGGTAACTAAATTCAGACGCAAGTGCTCCACCTAAGAAAGGCCCAAGTAAGTTCCCGGCAGTAAAAGAAGAGGCCATTGTTCCTAGCGCTTGACCAGATTTTTCTTTAGGTGTTTCTGTAGCGATTAAAGCATTTGAATTTGAAACAAATCCTGCAAAGACTCCTTGCAACATTCTTAAGAAAAATAGTTGCCAGACATTAGTAACTAACCCCATACTTCCAAGGACAATGGCCATTCCAAGGGAAGCCCTGAGAATCATTAGTTTTCTACCTTTTTTATCAGCTAATTTACCCCACCATGGTGAAATAATAGCTGAGACGAAGTATACTCCGGAAAAAATAAATCCCGACCAAAAGTTTAACTGTTGGTGAGTAAAATGTCCTAAGGTATCGATATATAGAGGTAGGAAGGGCATAATCTCTGAAAATGCGATTCCTGCGATAAATACGGCGATAGAGAGAACATAAAGATTCTTTTTCCAAATTGGCTTATCTGATTTCATCGTCATTCTCATCCTCCAATTTTTTAAAATCTACCGTTTTATTTTTAAGGGATATTTTTCCTACTTTGAAACCATAATCGAGCAATTCCTTTTTATAAGTTAAGAAAGAATGATCAATTGGCAGGCCGACAATCTTTTGAATTTGGTTAAAAGATAATTGAAAGTCTTGGTCATGATTATCTTTAATATATTGCCACAATGGTAAAAATTTGCTCATTAGTTTTTCTTTCTTTAAATCTGCTTTTCTAAATTGATTGAAATCTTTTCAAGTTTAGCTAAAGTATCAGGATCTACTGTTCCAACTAGTTGATTTACCTCTTCAAAGGCGTCGTTCACTTGTCTAAGAACCTCAACTCCAGCTGGAAGTAAGAATAGTTGTTTTTTTAGTCCATTGTTTGGATCTGCTCGACGTTCAATCATTTTTCTTTTTTCTAATAGTTTAACTACATTAGTAAAACTGGCAGGTTGGTAAAAAAGATAATCTGCAACTTCCTTTTGAATGCAGCCGGGATGCTTTTGAATGTATCTTAAAACATGGGCATGCGTCATTCTTAGATTAATAGAGGCCAATCGTTGATTGATCAGGAGGTTTTCTAATTTACCAATATGATAGAGTAAATTTGCTAGTGGTCTTTTTCGCATAATTTTACCTTTCTAAGTTGTAGTTACAACTAATACTTTAAATAAGTATAGCGCAACTAATTGTAATTACAACTTATTTTTTAATTTAGAGGATTAGTAATTTTAGAGAAATCATACTTACGATATTTCAAGGCTGCTTTTTTGTCTTTAAACATAGCACTATGAATGTCGCCGGAAGAATAAGCTAAATAAAGGCACTGATTTCCTTTAAAAGTACCTGTGATATAGATGATATCAACAGTATCTAAAAATCCACGTGCTCGGAGCCACTTCGAACCATTTTTATCTTCAAAAGAGACCATGCTTGCATCCCCAGCATAAACTTTATTATTTTTTTCTGAGCGATGGTTTAGGTTTAGGTTTGGATCTGTTTTTTGATAGACCACAGAATCCATGATAGTATGTTTGGTTATAATAAATTTTCGCGCTGTTTTACTGTAGCGATCAGTTTGATACCAGGTTCCTTGAAATACAGTAGGAATCATAGCTAATTTAAAACCAGGGTATTTTTTATTTAAATTAGGTTTAGAGGAAGTTTTAGTGGTAGTTTTTGAAGTAGTAATTGAAGATTTTGAACTAGAAGATTTAGGTTGATTATTTTTAGAAGTATTGCTGCAAGCAGTAAGTAATAAAGTTGATAATAGAATTAGAGCTAATTTTTTCATGATTTTGAATCCTTGTAATATAAATTTTACTTCAGTATAGCATAAGCAATTTTAGTATAGAAAAAATTGGAGCAAAACAAAAAGCAGACGTTCTGGGGGATTAGAAGTCTGCTTTTTAATGTCGTATGTTATTTTGGGAGAATAAGTAAGGTGTAGAAGTTCCCTTACTTGTTAAATAGAATACCTTTCTTTTTTTAAAGAAGATTTGGCATTAGATTTAAAATTTGCAAAGAATTTCTTTAAAAAGTTTAAAGACATAAATATAATTAAAATAAAAGCGTTTGCGAGAGGGAAAATTATGAAAAAAGAACAAGAAATTCAAATGTTAAAAGAATTTTCAGATGCAAATTCTACATCTGGCTTTGAAGAAGAATTTGTAAAACTGTTTTCTACTTATGCTAAAAATACTGCTGATATTACGGTAGATGGGATGCTCAATGTATATGCAGCTAAGAAGGAAAATAAAGGTAATCGGCCCGTTATTCAAATGGATGCTCACTCTGATGCAGTTGGTTTTATTACCCAGGCAGTTCGTCCGAATGGATTAATTAAATTTGTTCCACTTGGTGGTTGGGTAAAGTATAATATTCCGGCTTTAAGAGTAAAAATTCGTAATCGCGATGGTGAGTATATCCCAGGAGTGGTAGCTACAAAACCACCACACTTTATGACAGCTGCTGAAAGAAATTCAATTCCAGAAGTTGCAGATATGTCTATTGATGTAGGTTCATCAAGTAGGGAAGAAACTATCAAAGATTATAAAATTGACACTGGTTGTCCAATTTTTATTGATGTAAAGTGCGAATACCATGAAAAATCCGGTCTATTCTTTGGTAAAGACTTTGATGATCGCTTTGGTGCAGGAGCCATGGTGGATATCTTAGATAATTTGAAGGGTGAAGAGACTAATTTCGATGTGATAGCTGCCTTATCAAGCCAAGAAGAAGTAGGTCTTCGCGGTGCTTATGTTACTGGACGAAAAATTAAGCCTGATTTATGTATTGTTTTAGAAAGTTGTCCAGCTGACGATACTTTTGAGCCTGAATGGTTATCTCAAACAGGCTTAAAACGCGGCCCAATGCTCAGAGATATGGATACTACATTTTTACCAAATCCTAAGTTTCAACAATATGCTTGCGATATAGCTGATAAGAATAATATTCCATATACTCGCTCTGTTAGAACTGGTGGTGGCCAAGATGGTGCAGCAATTTATTATGAATATGGTGCTCCAACAATTGTTATTGGAATTCCAGTTCGTTATGAGCACTCTCCATATTGTTTCTCAGCATATAAAGACTTTAAGGCTTCAGTTGATTTAGCAACTGCAATTATTCGCGATATAACACAAGAAAAGCTAGATAGTTTTAAGGTGATCTAATGGACTGGAAAGTATTTTTCAAAAAAGTAGCAATTTTTAGTTGGTGTATGGCTATTATTAGTGTATTGATTTATATTGTTCGTTATACAGCAAGTGAAATTGGCAATCTTTTTATTTGGAATCAGCCATTTATTTGGGCGCTAATTTTCGGACTTGTTTTTTGTCTCTTATCGGTTTTTTGGCCGAAGAAAAATAAATAGAATATAAATTATAGTTATGAACCCCGAAACTAAGATAAGAATTTCTGGGTTCATATCGTTTATAATAAAAATAAATATTTATATAGAAGGTTAGCTATGCATCTTTTAGAAATTAAAAATTTAAATTATTCTGTTGATGGAAATACTATTCTGAAAAATATTAATCTAAGCGTAAATTCAGGAGACTTTTTAACGATTGTAGGGCCTTCTGGTGCAGGGAAGAGTACACTTTTAAAAATTATTGCCAGCTTACTTACACCTACATCTGGTTCAATTGAATATGATGGAAAAGATATTAGTCAATATTCTCCGCTTGAATATCGTCGGCAAGTTTCCTATTGTTTCCAGCAACCGTCTCTTTTTGGAAAAACAGTAAGAGATAATCTGATTTTTCCTTATCAAATTCGAAAGGAAGAAATCAATGAAGAGCATCTAACTGAATTATTAAATAAAGTAAGTCTAAATCATACTTTCTTGAAGAAAAACATTAATTCTTTATCTGGTGGAGAAAAGCAACGAGTTGCCTTAATTCGAAATTTAGTCTTTTTACCACGAATTTTACTATTGGATGAGGTAACCACAGGACTTGATGAAAATAGTAAAGAAATTGTTCATCATTTATTTGATGATGTGCGCAAGCAGCATGTTACGATCTTACAAGTAACTCATGATAAAAGTGAAATTGAAAAAGCCAATAAAATTTTTGAAGTGAAGAAGGCATTTCTCGATGAAAAATGTAGTTGTCAGTAACTGGTCTCTAGTTTTTGCATTCTTATTAGTTTTAGTATCAATTGGAATTTCTGTTAAAGAAAAGCTAGGCCTTACTAAAGATATTTTGGTTAGTGTTGTGCGAGCCATTATTCAGCTAGTCATTATTGGATATATTTTAAAAGTAATTTTCAATGTAAATACTTTTTGGCTAACCTTTGTTTCTACACTTGTTATCATTTTTAATGCTTCATGGAATGCGAATGGTAGAGATCCAAATACTAATCGAAAATTATGGAATTCAATTGTAGCTGAGGCCGTAGGAACCTACATTACATTGGCTATATTACTTCTTTCTGGCGTCATTAAACCGATACCCATGCAAGTAATTCCAATTACAGGAATGATTGCAGGTAATGAAATGGTTGCAATAGGTCTTTGCTATAAATCTTTAAATGAAAGTTTTCATGATTTAAGACAACCTGTTTTAGAAAGGTTAGCTTTAGGTAGTGATATTAAAACGGCATCGATGCCAATTATTCGGCGTAGTATTAAGACTGCTATGCAGCCAACGATTGATTCAGCTAAGACAGTAGGTTTAGTTAATTTGCCGGGGATGATGTCAGGATTGATCTTTGCTGGAGTAAACCCAATTTATGCAATTAAGTATCAGATTATGGTAACTTTTATGCTTTTATCTGCTACAAGTTTAGGAGCGATTATTTCGGTTTATCTTGCCTATAAAAATTATTTTAATGATCAGATGCAATTAATGCTCTAACAAAAAGACTGTTCTGGTATTATTTCAGAACAGTCTTTTGAATTATATGAAACTAAAATTTAATGTATTTTATTCTACTCTAGCGATTTCATCATGAACTTTAATATTATGAGAACCTAAACTTGGCTCTGGACCATGAAGATTAAATTTAACATTAACTCCTGGTCTAAACGAAAGAACATGAGTTGAGCCACTAAAGTGGAAAATACCAAGTTGATCACCTTTATTAATATGCTGACCAACTTTAACAATAATTTCGTTGCCTAAAACTTCTGCCATACCTACAGCTACAAAGCACATTAAGCCAATCTTAGGATTGTCTGCTTTAATGAAGATGACTGCACGTGATGCAGTTTCGCTAATATAAGCTTGAGAATCATTAGGAGCAGCTGGATCAGGGCCATTAGGATTTTCAAATCCTTGTGGCAAAGTTTCAGAGTAGTAAGAACCGTATAAGTTATAAGCTTTAACTACTGTTCCGCTAACTGGACTGTTCCATCTGTGATAACTCAATGCACTAAGGAAGGCCTGGTAAAGTGTACCACCAACAAATTTTGATGTTAATGGATCGTTATGGAGTAGATCCATTAGAGAATAAGGTTGTCCTTTAATCCAGAATTTTGCTTTCATTGGTAAATCATGCGCAATTCTAAATGGAGCTGATTCACAGGCATTAGCAATAAAATCAGGATCATCAGGATCTTGAACAGGACGAATACCAGGATTAAATAAACGAGTGAAGAAGTTGTCCCAAGAGGTAAAACCTAGATGCTTTTCACGATCTTCAGAAGCACATTTGAAAATAGTCGTAAATTTTTCACCATCTGCTACTTTAGCCATTTCATTTAATGCATAGTTACTTAACCAACCATTTTTAGATGTGTTAAGAACATATGTTGAGTCTGGCGTTTGTAGACATTTGCCCCAATAATTCAAAATGTCTCTAAGCTTTTCATTGATTTTTGGATTCATAAAGGATACATAACCCGCTTTAGTGGCCATAGGATAGTCTAAAATTGCATTAATTGGTGTACCGACTAATCCAGTTGTGTTGAATTCCAGAGCTCTTTGAATAATTCGGTTGAGCATTAATAACATTTGTTTATAATTTCGAACTTGTGGGGTTCCCATTGGAGTATCAACATACTTTTCAGGAATTTCATCAAACATCATCTGCGTAACATTGTATAAATACCGATCAGATTCAATTAAATTCTTTAAAGCTTGAACTGGCGGATAAAAAAGTAAAAGAACTAAATACAAAAAATGGACGAATTGAAGTTTAAAAAAGCGATATGATTATTTTAAAGGAGAGCTACGTTTTCTGAATTACAGAATAGAAAGAAATAAGGAATAGAATCATGAAGCGCATCTTAGATATTAACCAATTTTTACATGGTGGCGATTATAATCCAGAACAATGGTGGGATGAGCCCGATGTAATTAATCAAGATTTTGCTCTCTTTAAGCAGGCTAAAATTAATACCGTGACTGTTGGGATTTTTTCGTGGGCCAAATTAGAACCGCAAGAAGGAAATTATGATTTTTCGTGGTTAGATGAGATTTTTGATCGAGTAGAGGAAATGAATGGCCATGTAATTTTAGCTACGCCAAGTGGAGCACGACCAGCGTGGCTTGCTCAAAAGTATCCAGAAGTCCTTAGAACAGATAACCGGAGAAATAAACGCGGCTTTGGTGGACGACATAATCATTGTTTAACTTCACCTATTTATCGAAAAAAAGTTTATGAGATTAACACAAAACTGGCAGAACATTTTGGTCAAAGGAAAAGTTTGGTGCTTTGGCATATTTCTAATGAATATTCAGGTGAATGCTACTGCGATTTGTGTAAAGATGCTTTTAGAAAATGGCTGAAAAATAAGTATGGCGATCTAGCTACTTTAAATCATGCCTGGTGGAACACTTTTTGGAGTCATACTTATAATGAATGGGATCAAGTTAATCCGCCTAGTCCTTTAAGTGAAATGGGTAATAAAGGGATGAGCTTAGACTGGAAGAGATTTATTACTGACCAGACAATTTCATTTATTGATAATGAAACAGCACCCTTAAAAAAGATCACTCCTAATATTCCTGTAACTACGAATATGATGGCTGGAAATCCGTTGATGGATCCATTTGCTGGTTTTGATTATCAAAAGGTAGCGCGTCATTTGGATTTTATCTCTTGGGATTCTTATCCTGCTTGGGGTAACGACAGTCAAAGTACTGAAGAACTTGGACGAAATGTTGGATTAATTCATGATTTCTTTAGAAGTTTGAAGCATCAGAACTTTTTAGTAATGGAAAATACTCCATCACGTGTTAATTGGCATAACTTTGATCGTGCAAAAAGACCCGGAACGCATGAATTGGCTAGTCTGCAGGATGTTGCGCATGGTAGCCAAGGCGTATTGTATTTCCAACTTAGAGCTTCACGAGGATCATCAGAAATGTTTCATGGGGCTGTAATTGAGCATCGTCATCCTGAAAAAACGCGTGCATTTAAAGACGTAACTAATGTTGGTAAAGACTTGGAAAAAATTAGCCCAATTGTAGCAACAAATTATGCAAAAGCAAAAGTTGCAATTGTCTTTAGTTACGATAGTTACTGGGCACTGCAAGATGCAGAAAGTTATAGTGAGAATAAAAAGGTCTGGCAAACAATTCAAAAGCATTATCGATATTTTTATGACCATGATATTCCAGTTGATTTTGTTAGTCCTGAAGATGAGTTTTCACAATACGACTTATTGATTGATCCAATGCACTTTTTAATGAGCAAGTCTTATTTAGAAAAAATAGATAACTATGTTAAGAATGGTGGTAAGCTAGTCGGAACTTATATTAGCGGAGTTGTTGATGAAAATGATCTTGCCTATATGAATGAATGGCCAAAAGAACTACAAGAAATTTACGGACTGGAGCCTCTTGAAACTGATGTTTTATATCCTGGGCAATCGAATTTAATTAACTTTGAAGGAAAAGAATATCCGGTGCATGATTATTGCGAAACGCTAATTAACTGCACGGGAAAAGTTCTGGCTACATACAGTACAGATTTTTATCAAAATACACCTGCTATTGTTGAGCATTCCTACGGAGCTGGCAAAGGCTATTACCTTGCTTGTCGTACTGATTATTCTTTCTTAGAAAAGTTTTATGAAAAAATAGCTAGTGAATTAGTTCCTGAAATTCCAATTACGAAATTTAACGGTAGAGTTTCAATTCAAATACGTGAAAATAAATCAGAAAAATATTGGTTTGTTCAGAATTTTTCTGATAAAGAAGAAAAAATTGAATTGAGTTGTGAATTAGTTAATTTACTTGAAGATGTGAAAGATAAGGGAACTGTTAGCTTAAAGACATTTGAAAGTAAAGTTTATACATTATATAGATAAATATTAAAGTAAGCATTCAGAATAAAAATGAATGCTTATTTTAATATGAAGGACTATACCAATTTGACTACTTATTATAAATAGGTATAAAATAAACCTTTCTGTGTAACAAACACAGTGAACAGAAAGGATAGTTTTTAATGAATAATTCAACAACAGAGAAGACTTTCTTTGGACAACCTCGTGGTTTGTCCACCTTGTTCTTCACTGAAATGTGGGAGAGATTTAGTTACTACGGTATGCGTGCTATTTTGCTCTTCTACATGTATTATGCTGTAGAACGTGGCGGACTAGGAATGAATGAAACCACGGCTGCTTCAATCATGTCTATCTACGGTTCACTTGTTTATCTTTCTACGGTAGCTGGTGGATGGTTAGCAGACAGAATCTGGGGAGCACGCAGTACTGTCTTCTTTGGTGGTGTCCTCATTATGATTGGACACATTATTTTAGCCTTACCAATGGCAGAGTTAGGTCTATATATTTCGATTGCATTTATTGTGGTCGGAACAGGTTTACTTAAGCCTAATGTTTCTGATATGGTTGGTGGCTTATACTCATTAGATGATCGCAGACGTGATGCTGGTTTCAGTATCTTTGTGTTTGGTATTAACTTAGGATCAGCACTCGCTCCATGGTTAGTTCCTTGGGCAAGTGAAGGTTTTGGCCTTAATTTATTTGGAAATCATTTTAACTTCCATGCTGGTTTCTCTTTGGCAGCAGTTGGAATGTTTTTTGGTTTAGTACAGTATGTTTGGGGTGGTAGAAAGTATCTCTCTGAGGATGGAATGCACCCAACAGATCCAATCGATCCAGAAACTCGTAACAAAGTCTTAAAGAGAATTGGTTTAGGAGTTTTAGCTTTAGCAGTAGTATTAGGTTTAATGGCTGCTTTTGGTCAATTAAATATTGACAATATTATTACTTTAATTACTATTGTTGCTATTGCCTTACCAATTTATTACTTTGTTTTAATGCTTAGAAGCCCTAAAGTTACAAAAGAGGAACGCTCAAAAGTTTGGGCTTACATTCCATTATTTATTGCAGCTTCTATCTTCTGGGGAATTGAAGAATCCGGTTCTGTTGTTTTAGCTCTATTTGCTGCTCAAAGAACAGTACTTCACATCGGAGGATGGCACTTTACTGCAGCTAACTTCCAAACTCTGAACCCAGTATTTATCATGATTTTGACTCCGTTCTTTGTATGGTTATGGGATAACTGGAAGAAACAACCAAGTGCTGCTGGTTTGGTCTTTGCTGGTCTTTCATATATGTGGATGGCCCTTCCAGGAATGTTTTATGGAACAAACGGACGAGTTAGCCCATTTTGGTTAGTTGGCTCTTGGTTTATTGTTGAAATTGCCGAAATGCTTATTTCTCCAATTGGCTTATCTGTAACTACACGTTTAGCACCAAAAGCTTTCCGTTCACAGATGATGAGTCTTTGGTTCTTAGCAGATGCCACTGGTCAAGCTATTAACTCCCAAATTGTTAAATACTACTCAAGTAAAACTGAGGTGGCATACTTCTTAGCAGTTGGAATTGTTAGTGTATTGTTTGGTGTAGTGATGTTTTTCTTTACTAAGAAAATTCATAACTTAATGGCAGATGCTGAATAAAACAAACTTAATTTAATAAGGAAAGATTTGATGGGTAATTCAAATCTTTCCTTATTTTTTATGAAAGCATTAGTTCACACTTTTGAAAAATGCGTTTTAGTAAAATTTTTGCGTCTAAAGTAATTACAGTGCATGTACATCAATTTTAATTGGGAAAAATGCTACTACAGATGGCAGCATTATCATTGGACGTAATGAAGATGATAAGCCAAACTGTGCTAAGCATTTAGCTTTTCATGAAGAAAAGTATATTCCAAATAATCACTTTAAGTCTAACTTGAATAAGTTTGAAATGGATTTACCAACTCATAGATATGCTTATTCTTCAACTCCAAATTGGAGTGACAAGAAGGGTGTTTATGAGGAATCCGGTATCATTGAAGAAGCAATGGTAACTTGTATATTGCCTTATGTAAAGACAGCACGTGAAGCTATTGCTCGTTTTGCTAAGATTATTAAAGGTCATACTGCAGGTGAATCAGATGGTATTTTATTTGCCGATCCTAAAGAAGCTTGGTACTTCGAAATTGGTACTGCTCGCTACTGGGTAGCACAACGTATTCCAGATGATTGCTATGCTGTAGCTGCTAATGAATTAGCAATTCAAGGAATTGCCTTTAATGACTCTGATAACTTCATTACTGCTCCTGGTTTACAAAAATTCGTTGAAGAACATAATTTATGGCCGAATAATAGGTCATTTAATTGGCGTCGTATTTTTGGTACACATAACCTATTAGATTTAACATATAACACTGCTCGTGTTTGGACTGGTCAAAGAATCTTAAGTCCTTCTATTAAGCAAGAACCAAGCAGCTTTGATATTCTATTTATTCAAAAGGCAGACCATCCAATTTCAATAACTGATGCTCAAAGAGTATTAAGAGATCATTATGATGGAACTAAATATGATGTAGCAAATCCTGTTAATAAAGATACAGCTGTATATCGTCCAATTAGTGTTGACTTTACTGAAGAGGCACACTTACTGCTTAAAATGTATATGTTCCATTCTATCCACAAGGTAGTGTAGTGCCAAGCTTTTATAGACATGGCAAAGATAAGTATGCTTCAAATTCAGCTTATTGGATTTACAAGGAAGCACAAGTCTTAGCTGATCGTTCATGGAAAGACTATGGTTTGCAATTGTATCAAGCTAGAAATGCTACACAACAAAAATTAAGTCAAATGCGGGCAGAATATGATGTCTAAGTTGATAAAGAAAAAGATCCTGCAAAGAAGTTAGACTTAATTAATAAAGCAAACAAAGACTTAGCTCATACAGCAGTTAAAGACTACCAAGAATTAATTGGTAAGTTAATCACAAAGCAAATAAAGAAATCACCATTGCACTTTAGAAGAGACCCAGACTTATAATCTAGGATTGTAAATCATAAAAAAACGAGTAGAATAAGTTCTGAAGAAATAATTGAATGACAGAGAGCATTCGTTTTGGAGGAATTTAATATGGATACAGTGGTTAAGCACAGACATACTCTAAGCAAAAATCAGAAGTGGGTTATTGCATCTACTTCATCAGGTTTTGCGCTTGAGAATATGGACGTGCTTTTTTTATCGTTTGCAATGAGTTCGATGATCGCTGATCTTCACTTGTCAGGTGGGGAGGCTGGTTTTATTTCAACGATTACTAATTTAGGAATGTTAGTTGGTGGAATCGCCTTTGGGATTTTAGGTGATAAGATTGGTCGAGTTAAAACTTTTAGCCATACAGTAATTATTTTTGCAATTGCGACAGCTTTGATGGCATTTGCTAATAATATTTATCTTATCTATGTCCTTCGGTTTTTAGCAGGAATTGGAGCAGGCGGAGAATATGGTGTCGGAATTGCTTTAATTGCTGAGAACTTTGACAAAGAACAAATTGGTAAAATGACCTCAGTAGCAGCGATTGGTGGCCAAATCGGAGCAATTTTAGCGGCTTTAATTGCAGCTTGGATTATTCCGGCAGCAGGTTGGCATATGCTATTTTTAGTAGGGATTCTTCCAGTAATTTTAACCATCTTCATTAGAAAACACGTCCATGAAAGTGAGCAATTTATTAAGGTTCAAGCTAGTGAAAGTACTTCCTTATTATCGGATGTGGCTAAAAAAATGTTTTCAACGCCACACCTTGCTTGGCAAACCGTGGGTCTAATGATTATGATGACAGTTCAAATTGCTGGATACTTTGGTTTAATGAACTGGCTTCCCACAATTGTGCAAAAGCAATTGAATTTAAATGTTTCAAATTCTAGTCTTTGGATGATTTCTACGATTATTGGAATGAGCATTGGTATGATGACATTTGGCTCAATTTTTGACTACTTTGGTCCTAGAAGAGCCTTCGCGATTTTCTTGATTGGTTCAGCTTTAATGGTTTATACATTAAGTTTGGCCCAAAATATGACCATGCTTTTGATTATTGGAGCTGTAGTTGGCTTTTTCTCAAATGGGATGTTTGGTGGCTATGGCGCTGTAATCAGTAGATTATATCCAACAGAAATTCGGTCGAGTGCCAATAATATTATTGTTAATGTCGGTAGGGCAATCGGTGGATTTTCATCAGTAGTAATAGGTATTTTAATGGATAAATATAACTTAGGCGTAGTAATGGGCTTTTTATCAGCTTTATACTTACTTAGCTTTACTGTGATGATTACTTTACCAGGCTTAAAAACTTTAACAAAAGAAGCTAAAAGAAACTAAATATAGCTTTTAACGATAGGAAACTAGTAAGAATAAATATTTTTCAATTGATAATTGTCCTTGTATACTAAAAAAGTAAGTGTGAGAGGAAATAATTATGAAGAAGAAAAAGATTTATCTTGCTAGTTTTTTTGTTGCGTTATTTTTATTTGTGTTAGCGGGATGTGGTCAAAAAGCTCAAAATGTTCCCGCTAAAAAGGTTACTGCATCTTTAACCAATACTAAAACAATCCCAACATTTTTCTTTCATGGCTGGGGCTCAAGTGCGAATGCGGAGACTCAAATGGCGAATGCCGCAAAAATGGCTGGTGCAAGTAATACGATTATTCAAGCAGATGTAAGTAAAAATGGCACTGTTAAACTTAACGGTACGATTCCAAAAAATGCAAAAAATCCAATTATCAAAGTTAATCTAGAAGATAATCAGAGTGGAAAAACGTCATATGTAAAAGATGTAATAACTGCAATCTCTAATAAATATCATTATGCAAGGATTAATTTAGTTGGTCATTCAATGGGAAATTTACAGATTGCTAATTACATTAATGAAAACTATGACAATAAAAAATTGCCTAAGATTAATAAAGTAGTTTCAATTGCAGGGCATTACGATGGCTATCTTGGTGAAGAAGCTGGCCAAAAGGCTAAGATCAAAAATAAGAAAACAGGTGAACCGGATATTTATAGTGATGTCTTTAAGCAATTATTACCTTTACGAAAACACTATCCAAGACAAATTGAGGTCTTAAATATCTATGGTAATAAAGAGGATGGTTCAAATTCTGACGGATCAGTTTCTGTAGCCTCAGCACAAAGTTATAAGTATTTAATTAATGGGCGTGCAAAATCATACCGTGAAGTAGAAATTAAGGGTAAGAATGCACAGCATAGCAAATTACACGAAAATAAAGAAGTTGATAAACTTTTAATTGATTTTTTATGGAAAGAATAATAAAAGTTATTGACAATAGTCTCTGTGGATACTAATATGGTTAATTAATTAGTATCTACAGAGACTATTTTTGTGAGGTGAAGTATGGAATTAACTGCTACCGAAAAATTGAATTTTGCAATTATTCGAGGTGGAAAAGCTTATGCAGAGTGGGATAGACAACATGGCATGCCAAGTTATCTAACCATTATTCTGTATGAACTATTAATGCGCCAAAGATTAACGCAAAAAGATCTGGTCAACTTAAGTGACTTACCGAAGCAATCTATTAATAAAGGAATTCACCGCTTACTAGAACAAGATTATCTAGAACTGACAATTGATCCAGAAGATAACCGGGTTAAGTATTGCCAGTTAACTGCTTCAGGGAAAAAATACGCTAAAAAGAAAATGGCACCTTTATTTGAAATTGAAAAGCAAATTGCACAAAAAATGGGAGCACAAAAGATGAAACAGCTAGTAGCTCTAAATGAAGAGTGGAGTGATACCTTTTGGGAGCTTTTAAGAAAGAAGGGAGAATAATAGATGCAAATTTTGAAGCCACACTTCAAAAATTATCGTAAAGAAATATTTTTAGCGATTATTACAATTCTGATTTCTGCTTTTGCAACCTTATGGCAGCCAAGATTATTAGAAAATATCCAAAAAGCAATTTTAGCGGATAACCAGAGTGTTGTCTTAAGAGATGGAATTGGATTAGTTGTACTTGGTTTATTAGCAATTATTGCTGGTATTTTTAACGTATATTATGCTGCAAAAATTGCCCAGGGAATAACTTCAGATTTACGTGAAGAAACTTATGCCAAGATTCAAAGTTTTTCTTTTGGAAATATTGAAAAATTCTCTAGTGGTTCATTAGTTGTTCGTTTAATTAATGATATGAACCAAGTTATGAATATGATGATGATCTTATTCATGCAATTACTCAGAATGCCAATTATTTTAATTGGATCATTTGTATTGAGTATTATTACCATTCCTCAATATTGGTGGGCTCCTGTATTAATGTTAGCTTTAATGATGGGGGTTGGATACATTGTTATTCAAAATATGAATAAACTTTTTGCTAAATTCCAACACTACATGGATAAAATTTCTACTCGCGTTAAAGAAAATTTACAGGGTGTACGTGTAGTAAAATCTTTTAATCAGGGAGAAAATGAGATTAAGAGATTTAACGAAACTTCTGATGATTTAAACGAATTAAATATTAAGATTGGTTACTGGATTTCTACTATTATGCCAGCTTTCATGTTAATTGCTTATTTAGTAATTGCTTTGGTTGTCTTTTTAGTAGGACGCAGTGCTAATTTAACTACAACTGATGTTGCAGTTGTATCACCATATGTTTCTTATATTTTAACTTTGCTCTTTGCAATTTTAATTGGTGGTTTTGTGATTATGAACTTCACTCGTGGGATGGTTTCTCTACGAAGAATTAAAGAAGTACTTGATACTGAACCAGATGTTAAGTTTGATCCTAATGCACCAACTGGACCAGAAAAGGGAAGTATTGAATTTGACGATGTTTCTTTCACTTATCCTGATGGAGATAAGCCAACTTTAAAGAATATTTCATTTAAGGTGAAACCAGGTGAAATGGTTGGTATTGTTGGAGCAACAGGATCTGGTAAAAGTACGCTGGCTCAACTTATTCCGCGTCTTTATGATCCGACTAAAGGAACAATAAAAATTGGTGGAAAAGACTTAAAGACAATTGGTGAAAAATCGCTGCGTAATACTGTTTCCATGGTTTTACAAAAAGCAATTTTATTCTCTGGAACAATTGCCTCTAACTTGCGTCAAGGAAAAGAAGATGCGACCGATTATGAATTGAAACGTGCTTCAGAAATTGCCCAAGCACAGGAATTTGTCGGTCAATACCCGGATCAATTTGACCATGAAGTTCAGGAAAGATCAGCTAACTTCTCTGGTGGTCAAAAGCAACGTTTATCAATTGCTCGTGGTGTTATTGGTCAACCACCGATTTTGATTTTAGATGACTCTACTTCAGCCTTAGATGCTAAATCTGAAAAATTAGTTCAAGAAGCTTTAGAGCATGATTTAAAAGATACAACAACAGTAATTATTGCTGAAAAGATAGTATCAGTGATGAATGCAGACAAGATTTTAGTTTTAGATGATGGAAAATTGGTTGCCGAAGGAACTCATGAAGAATTACTGGAGACTTCCCCAATTTATCAAGATATTTATCGAACACAAAAAGCTAAAGAAAAGAGAGGTGAAATTGATGAGTAATACTAAAAAAGCATTAAAATACTTTGCCAAGTATTTAAAGAATTATTGGAAAGGCGTTACAATTGTTATCGTCTTATCTTTGATTTCGACTTTGAGTCAAGTGCTTGGTCCTCTTTTCCTAGGAAATGCTGTTCAAGAATTGACTAAGGCGGTTAATAAAGTAGCTAGCCGCACTCATGATCTAAGTAGCTTTTATCAGGCTTTAGGATCAATGCTCGGTGTATATGCAGCTGGAATTATCGCCTCCTTTATTGCATGGATGGTAATGTCAAAATTCACTGCAAATGCTACTAACGATATGAGAGAAAACTTATTTGCTAAGTTTCAAAGAATGTTAATTCGCTACTTTGATACTCATCAAGATGGAAAACTATTATCTCTATTTAATTCAGACTTAGATAATATTTTTACTGCCTTGAATAATGCAATTTTTGAAATTATTTCTCAAGGTGCATTATTAATCGGGACTATCATTATGATGTTTATCGTAAATCCAACTATGGCCTTATTT
Source organism: Lactobacillus sp. UMNPBX19 (assembly GCF_002553805.1). Classification (NCBI taxonomy): domain Bacteria; kingdom Bacillati; phylum Bacillota; class Bacilli; order Lactobacillales; family Lactobacillaceae; genus Lactobacillus; species Lactobacillus sp. UMNPBX19. The sequence continues at coordinate 8,629 of NZ_PCYR01000020.1, read as the reverse complement.
ACGGTAGCAACAACGCCATTAATTTTGATTATTAGTGTAGTTATTATGAAGAAGGCGAGAGTTCATTTAGATAAGCAACAAGATAAAATTAGTGATCTTAATGGTTATGTAAATGAACAGATCAATGGTGAAAAAGTAATTATTACTAATGGCTTGCAAGAAGAATCTGTTCAAAACTTTAAAAAATACAATAACGATGTTCGTAGCGCTATGTTCAAAGGTCAATTTTATTCTGGGATGCTCTTCCCCTTACTACAAGGAATTTCTTTACTAAATTTAGCCATTGTAATTGGTGGTGGCGCATGGCTCATTGTTAGTGGCCAAGTCAGTCAAGCAATTGGTTTGGGATTAATTGTTGCCTTTGTTGAATATTCACAAACATATTTCCAACCCCTAACACAACTCACATCTATTTATTCAATGACACAACTTGCTTTAACTGGTGCTAGAAGATTGGCAACAGTTGAAGAACAAGATGAAGAAAATACCATACCTGATGGAAAAGTTCTTAAAGGAATCAAAAAGGGCGTTAAATTAGAAAACGTTCATTTTGGCTATAACGCTGATAAAGAGATCTTGCACGGCGTTTCAATTGATGTCGATAAAGGCAAGGCAGTTGCTGTTGTTGGACCAACAGGTTCAGGAAAAACTACGATCATGAACCTAATTAATCGTTTCTATGATGTAAATAGTGGAAAAGTAACTTTTGATGGCGTTGATGTTCGTGATATTACACTTGAATCTTTAAGAAATAATGTTGGTATTGTTTTACAAGATTCTGTTCTCTTTACTGGAAGTGTTGAGGATAATATTAAATACGGTAAGCCAGATGCGAGCCGAGATGAAGTAATTGCGGCCGCAAAAGAAGCTAATATTCACGACTTTATTATGACCTTACCAGATGGGTATGATACTCAAGTTTCTGAAGAAAATTCTGTCTTTTCTACTGGTCAAAAGCAATTAATTTCAATTGCTCGAACAATCTTGACGGACCCAGAATTTTTAATTTTGGATGAGGCTACTTCTAATGTCGACACTGTTACTGAGGCTAAGATTCAAAAAGCTATGGATGCGGTTATTGCGGGCAGAACCAGTTTTGTTATTGCTCACCGTTTGAAGACTATCTTAAATTCAGATAAAATAGTAGTGTTGAAAGATGGAAATGTCATTGAAGAAGGAAATCACGATGAATTAATTAAGCAGCATGGTTTTTACTATGGCTTGTATACTAATCAAATGGCATTTGAATAATAAATTAGAGGGACACTTTCCCTCTAATTTTGGTTAGGGGGAAAGTTTAAAAAGTGAAGAGAAAGCTACGATTCTTTTCTTTATTTATTGTCTTATTTAGCGTTTTTTTACTTTCGGCATGCCAAAAAAATACTCGTAACGTCTATCAAGAAGTGAAAAAAAGTAATGAAATTACTTGGGGCGTTAAGGCCGATACCCGTTTATTTGGTTTGATGAGCATTAAAACCGGGAAAATTGAAGGTTTTGAAGTTGATTTAGCAAATGCTTTAACTAAAGAAATACTAGGGAAAAATGCCAAGGCAAACTTTGTACAAACAACTGCAAAAACAAAAATTCCACTTTTAAAAAATGGAAATATTGATGCAGTTTTAGCGGCAATGACGATTACGCCAGAACGCAAAAAACAAATTGATTTTAGTGATCCATATTTTTATGCTGGCCAATCTTTATTAGTTAAAGATGATTCGACAATCAAGAGCATTAAAGATATGAATGGTAAAACTGCATTAGCTGTAAAAGGTACAACAGCAGTTGCCAATGTTAAAAAATTTGCACCTAAGGCTAAAGTATTAGAATTTGATGATTATGGTCAAGCATTTACTGCGCTTAAAGCCGGTCAAGGTCAAGCCATGACTACTGATAATGGTTTGCTTGCCGGAATTGCAACAGAAAACAAGGGCTATAAACTTGTAGGGGGTACCTATACCAATGAGCCTTATGGAATTGCTGTCAATAAAGGGCAGACACAAATGAGAAATGCAATTAATCGTGCACTAGTAAAATTAAAAAAAGATGGGACGTATGATGCCTTGGTAAAGAAGTGGTTTAGCTGTATTCCGGGCTTTAATATTAAAGAGACCGAAGGTGAAAAATAAAATTTTTACTTGCCTTTTTTGAAAAAATATTATTAAATGTAATCAACATTTAAATTTAAAAAGCGATAAAAAGAAAAGTAGGTAATCTATTTCTTTTAGTGAGTTAACGGTAGTGGAAAAGTTAGCAGACCCTGGATTATTGAAAGACACTTTTATAATGCTGCTGGCCGAAATCTTTTAAGAGAGTAAGTTTAGCCGTAAGCGGTACGTTATCTAGCCGCTGGAGCATGGTTGTGCTCTAGTCAAGTTGGTCTTTAATTAGACAATTTAGGTGGTACCGCGGAAAAAAGCCTTTCGTCCTGAGTAAATTAGGAGCGAAGGGCTTTTTTTCTTTACTCCAATCAGGAAATAAAGGGGTATGCAACAGATATAACTACAGAAGTTAATTTTAAGAAGTTTTAGAATAGAATGGAAAAGTGAGTAAAAAAGAGAGGGGAAGCACAATGGCTGCAATTATTGATTTTAAGCATGTAAATAAATACTATGGTAAGTTCCATGCTTTAAAGGATATTAATTTGAGTATTGAAGAGGGTCAAGTTGTTTCAATTATCGGCCCGTCTGGTTCTGGTAAGAGTACTTTGATTCGTACAATGAATGGATTAGAGCGAATTAATTCTGGTACTTTAATGGTTACTGGCTATGATTTGGCAGATAAGCATACGGATTTAAATAAAATTCGTAAGAATGTGGGAATGGTTTTCCAACATTTTAACTTATACGACAACCACACTGTGCTTGAAAATATAACTTTAGCTCCTAAGATTGTTTTGCATAGACCAGATAAGGAAAATAATGATATTGCCATGGATCTTCTAAAAAAAGTTGGTCTTGAAGAAAAGGCAAATATGTATCCAAGACAATTGTCTGGTGGACAAAAGCAACGTGTTGCAATTGCTCGTTCATTAGCCATGAAACCAAAGGCTATTTTATTTGATGAACCAACAAGTGCTCTTGACCCAGAAATGATTCAAGATGTGTTAGATGTTATGAAATACGTAGCAGATCAAGGAATTACAATGGTTGTTGTAACCCACGAAATGGGATTTGCTCGTGAAGTTGGGGACAGATTAATTTTCTTTGATCAAGGTAGAATTTTAGAAGATGCAAAACCAGAAGAATTCTTTGAACATCCTAAGACTGAACGTGCACGTCAATTTTTAAGTAAGGTTATTACTAAAAAACTAGGTGGCTAAAATGAAAAAATCAACTAAGATTTTTATTTTGCCTCTGGTACTAGCTTTATTAGTTACTTTGACCGGCTGTGCCAAGAAGCAGAAATCAAGTAACGTTTATGATCAGGTTAAAGAGAGTAAGACAATTACTTGGGGAGTTAAGGCTGATACTCGTTTATTTGGTTTAATGAGTATTAAAACTGGAAAGATCGAAGGTTTTGAAGTTGATTTAGCAAAGGCCTTAACTAAGCAAATGTTGGGCAAAGACGCAAAAGCTGAATTTGTACAAACAACTCCCAAAACAAGAATACCGTTATTAAAAAATGGAAATATTGATGCAATTTTAGCAACAATGACTATTACTCCTGATCGAAAAAAACAAGTAACTTTTAGTGAACCATATTTTACCGCTGGTCAATCACTGCTTGTAAAAGATGATTCCTCAATCAAAAATGTTAGAGACTTGAATGGTAATACTGCTCTAGCTGTTAAAGGAACAACAGCAGTTGATAATGTTAAGAAGTTTGCACCTAAAGCAAAAGTTTTTGAATATGATGATTATGGTCAAGCATTTACTGCATTAAAAGCTGGTCAAGGACAAGCTATGACTACCGATAATGGTTTACTTGCCGGAATTGCTAGTGAAAATAAGGGTTATAAATTAGTAGGGGGAACTTACACAAGTGAACCTTACGGTATTGCAGTAGAAAAAGGTCAAACTGATTTTGCTGATCACATTAATAAGGCACTAAATGAATTAAAGAAAAATGGAACATATCATCGTCTGTTAGTTAAATGGTTTGACGGTATTCCAGGATTTAATATTAAGGAGGTTGAAAATTCGTGATAGGAATTTTAACAAATCATTGGTCTGAATTCTTATCAGGCTTTTGGAACACAATTTTATGTAGTGTAATTGCCCTATTCTTTAGTTTGATCCTTGGAGTAGGCTTTGCTTTGTTAGAAGTTGCACCAAATAAGTTTGGTAGAGCAGTAGCCCATGTCTACATTGAAATTTTCCGTAACATTCCTTTGTTAGTTATTACAATGATCTTTTATCTGGTTGTACCTCAAATTTGGTTTAAGGTATCAGGTTTTGCCGCAGGTACGATTGGATTAACATTATATACTTCAGCATTTATTGCAGAAACAGTTAGAGCGGGAATTAACTCAGTTGGTGATGGCCAAATGGAAGGTGCTCGCTCAAATGGGATGACTTATACGCAAGCTATGCGGTATGTTATCTTGCCACAAGCTTTAAAGATTGTCATTCCGCCATTAGGTAACCAGTTTATTAACTTAATTAAGAACTCATCTGTTTTAGCCTTTGTAGCAGGTTTTGATTTGATGTATCAAGCAGACGTAATTGCATTCTCATCATTTGAAACAATCAATACTTATGTTGTTGTAGGGTTATTTTACTTAGTACTAACCCTCCCATTAAGTTACTACATGCGTCACTTAGAAAAGAAATTAGCCTAGGAAGGAGAAAAAGATGGAAAACTTTATTCATGCATATTCTTGGATTAACATTCGCTTTCTCTTACAAGGTTTGTGGGTGACCATATATGTATCTTTAATCTCAATTGCTTTAAGTTTTGTATTAGGACTAGTATTTGGCTTTATCCGTTACGTAAAAATTAAATATCTTTCAGCAATTGTTGGATTTGTAATTGATATTATTAGAAACTTACCGCTATTGTTAATTATCTTCTTTACGTATTTTGGATTACCAGAATTAGGGATTATTACCAATCCAACGGTTGCTTCTATTATTGCCTTGGTAGTATTTGAAGGTGCAATGCTAGCTGAAATTGTGAGAAGTGGGATCGCTGCTGTTGATCCAGGCCAAATGGAAGGTGCTCGATCAAACGGTATGACATATATGCAGGCAATGTATCATGTAATTATTCCGCAAGCCCTCAATAAGATGATTCCGTCTCTTTTATCACAATTTGTTTCATTAGTTAAGGATACCTCTTTAGCAACAATTATTGTTTTGCCGGAATTATTATTCCATGCACAAATTATTTATAGTCAAAATACTACTTACTTAATTCCAATGTATGTAATTATTGCGATTATGTACTTCATTGTTTGTTTCTCACTTTCAATGGTTGCTAAACATTTACAAAGTAAATATTAAAAAATAAACCACATGAAAAAATTCATGTGGTTTTTATTATGCCTTTTATTAGGGATAATGGACTGTATATCCAAAAAATGAACTGGTTTGGTACTTTTTGTATTTTTATTTTAAAGAAAGGAATAAAATACAGGTATAAATATATAAGAAAAAATAAAATGTGAGGAAATTAATTATGAAAAATTGGGGTTTAACAGCCATGTACATTGTAGTAATGTTACTGGGCTTCTTTGAATTGTATCGTACCTTCAGATTTTATAAGTGGGATAAAAAGGCAAAACAGCTTGCTACTGCACCTTATGTAATATACTTTGGAACCTTCATTAGTGCAGTATTAATTATCGTACCAGTCATGTTCCTGTTAGGGGATACGAATCCTTATATTCCACACCTTTTATATGTTATTCTAGGAATTATTTTAATTATAGTATCACTTTTAATGTACTGGCGTGGACATCAAATGGCTAAAAAGTTGGGTAAGGATGATAGTAATTTATCTGTTTGGCAAATTTATTTAATTAGTACGGTAATTCTATTTAGTGGATTTGTAAATTTCTTTAAGTAAATTATTTAGTAAAAAAAGCAACTACACATGAAAATCGATGTGAAGTTAACCCCCAGAGTTGGACATAAATCCAACCTGGGGATTTTACTATGAGCAAATATGCAGTTGAAACTAAATTAAATGGCTAAAAACGATAAAACAGCGTTGATAATTCAGCACTGTTTTTGAATTCAAGAGTTGAAAATATTAAATAGTATTAATATAATTAATAATAATTTAATTATGTCGTAGATTGGGGGAAAGGCTATGATCTTTGAAAAGCTTTTTTCTAAAGAAAATAAAAAAGATGAGATTGTTAGGGTAGAGATAAGCGACGAAGAATTCAACGAATTGAAAATAAAATTAAGTAGCGGGGCGGTAACAGTTGAACAAGGAGAACGTTTTGCAGTTAACTTTATGGGTAAACGGCATTACTTACCTATTGTTCAATTGGAAAATGGAAGACTACAGCTTAAGCAAAGAATTAATTTAATTGATAATGGTGAAGCTCATCTTAAAGTCGTTGTACCAGCAGATGTAACTTTAGATAGGCTTGATGTGCAAACTAATAGTGGTGATATTGAAATCGTTGATACCAAAGTGGAAAAAGCATATCTTAAATCGACTGAGGGAAGAGTTAGAGTAAGACGTGTTGCAATTGCTGAAGCCCTTCTTGAATCAACAGATGGTAATGTGACCGTGAGAAACAGTGATTTAGCTGATGGGAAGCTTGCTACATATGACGGAGAAATTAAAGTATCTGGGTCTACCTTATCTCAAATTTCATTGAATGTTACCGATGGAGACATGAATTTAACTGACGTAACTATTGATGGTGGAAGTGCAAACTTAAAGGCTGGTAATTTCACCTTAGATCATGCTGTCTTTAAGAGCGATTATGATATTAATAATATTGAAGGAAATAATACTGTCTGGAGTGCCAATTTGAAGTATGCCCGTGTAAGAACAGCTAATGGACTAAATAATATTTCATTTGATCCGCAACCATCTGGAGTGATCTTAACAATGACAACAGTAGATGGAGATAATGTGGTGGAATAGAGGAAGAATGGTGAAAAGAGAGAAATCTAAGCAGAAAAATTTAGAAATTTATAGTAGCTTGAAAGCAGTTATTATTAATACAGTCTCATTCTTTGTAATAAGTTCTATAGTAATGGGAATTTCTAATTGGAGTGAAGCTCAAAGCTTAATACTGAAAACGTCAGAATATCTTGGATTAATACGTGGAAGTCTGATTGCTGGAATTATAATGAGTTTCTTTTTTTGTGAAAAATAACCCCGTGGAAAGCCACGAGGTTATTTTTATTTGACTGTACTTAAAACTGAACGAATTTTCGTAGTAAGCATATCGATAGCAACATCATTTTCTCCACCTTCTGGAACAATAATATCAGCATAACGCTTAGTTGGTTCAATGAATTGATTATACATTGGCTTAACTGTTGCTAAGTATTGATTAATTACTGATTCTACAGAACGTCCACGTTCTTGTGTATCACGCTCTAATCTTCTGATAAAACGAATATCATCATCAGTATCTACAAATACTTTAATACTCATTAAATCACGTAAATTCTCTTCGCCTAAAACTAGGATACCTTCTAAAATAATAATATCAGCCGGTTCAGTGTGAATTGTCTTTTCACTTCTTGTATGAGCGGTAAAGTCATAAACTGGCATTTCAACTGCCTTGTAGTCCATTAATTGACGTAATTGTTCAACAAGAAGTGGCATATCAAAGGCATCAGGATGGTCGTAGTTGATTTTTTTACGGTCTGCCATTGATAAGTTGTCATTGTTCTTGTAATAAGAATCTTGCGTCATAATTAAGATATGGTCGTCTTGTTGTAATTGGTCATAAATTTCATGGGCGATGGTTGTTTTACCACTACCAGAACCACCAGCAATTCCAATGATAATAGGGCGTTTACTTTGCACAATAAAATCTCCTTTTTTAAACTATTACAATAATACCTTAAAATTATGCGCTATGATAGCTTTCTGAGCAATAATCTTGACAAATATGTTTTTTATAGTGAGATAATTTGGAGCTAGTTAAAAATAAATACCTTGTTTACTACTAATATTTATAAAATTAATTCTCTTTCAAAAAAATATATATTTACTAGTAGTACGTTATAGAAAAAGAATACTAAATCAGTAATCAAATTGACCAATTTGGTATTTTTAATTTTTTAGAGAATAAAAAATGGTAATGTGTAAGACGTAAAAATGTTATTAATTGCTTTAAAGGAGAGAAGAATAATGAAAGAAATTAAAAAAATTTCTTGTTAAGAAAGTTATTTTAACTGAAGAAGAAATGAGTGAAGTTGTTGGTGGGGCTAGGGTAAATGGCTTTATTATTCCATCTAATTTTTATAAAGCTTTTAAGCTCGGGAAATTTGGTAGATAAAATAAATAACTTGGCGCTATTTGTTAGCTATCCTTTTGTCTATTTTATTAGATATTGTTTTATTTTATAGACTTACCCATTTTAAAGTAATAAAAAATAAGTTTTGGGTATATTTATGTATTTTAGTTGTTGGAACTGTGTGCACATTTTATGAGACTGTAAAATAGTTTGTGTAAGGATGAATGATTCCTTAAATTTATTTCTTTA
>NZ_PCYR01000001.1:0-161815 GCF_002553805.1 Lactobacillus sp. UMNPBX19 | reverse complement strand
TAAGAGTTGGATTGATCGTCTTTTGGTATCTGAAAGTTAGTTTTTTCCCAGACACTTTGTAATTAATCCATTAGTGGATTATTACCATCTTCTTTTTTCTTGATTGCTGGTAAAATCAATCCTAAAGCGATCAAGATAATTGGAGTAATAATATTAAGGAAAAGTGTAAATGGATCAGGAGAGTAAATTCCTAAAATACAACATGCAGCTGTTACAATGAAACACCAAATTCCAGCAGTATACGCAAGACCTTGATTTTTTGTCATTTGATAAGAAGTATCAAATTTTGTTTGATGCTTTCTAAGAGCAATATAAGCTGCAAATACCCATAAATAACGCATTGGCATTGTAGTAGAATTTAATTTAACTAATTGTGCCATAACAGCTTGTGCATCTGGTAGTAAAGCTTGAGCTGCAATTAAACCACCGGAAAGGATAACAACCATCCAAATACCGTTGATATATGCTCAATGTTTATTAACTTTAAGGAGTTTCTTAGGGATGAAGTTTTTAGCTTCCTTACTACCTAATAACATTCTAAGTGGAGCATCGATACTAATAACTAAGGTAGAAAATTGTCCAATAACGTTACACCATGAATAGATATACATAAACAAGCCACCAACATGGTAATATTCACCTAAACGCTGGAATGCCATATAAGCACCGTTTGAAATATATTCATTTAAGTTATTGTTAACGACCTTAGGATCAAACATCAAAGCCATGGCAAATGTTCCTAAAATAGCAGAAATCATAACCATAATAGCAAGAGCCATCATTGCTTTCGGGAAGTTTTTTGAAGGGTCTTTAACTTTATTTACAATAGGGAGATATTTTTTCACATCCACCAACAGCAAAAACTAGAATTGAAAGAGAAGTTAAATACTTAATATTGAATGTTGGCGTTAAACTTTTCCAATTAAAGTTAATTGAATAATATCCTGCGTGAGGGTTAATTGCTGGAGCAGCAAACATCATAATGATAAACAAAATGGACATGATAAACATTGATGATCCAGCAATAGTGGCTAAACTTTTAAGAACAGGAATTCCTTTACTAGTGACCCAGCAGAAAAATAGGAAAACAACTAAAGTAGCAAGTTGAGTCCACGCTGTTGGAAGACCATCGTACCATTTGGTATTTCCAAAAATTCCCCAAGCCATCGCTCTTAAGCCACCGGTACCTTTACTGGAAATATAAACGACGTGACAAGCTCAATACGTCCATCCGGCATAATATGCCCATTTTGCACCCATGGTCGCATTAACCCAAGATGAGACACCACCGTTGGCATTTTTAAATGTAGCGCCTAATTCTCCAACCATTAACGCATAGGGAACAAAATAGAGTAAAAACATTAGAACCCAACTGAAAACGACCTTAGTACCATCGAAGTAAACATAACCATTTACAACATTGCCAAAGCCCCAAACAGTTGAAAATGCCATCATTGCCAGTGTAGACCAAAGCATTTTTTTGGCGTCAGACTTTTTTCTTCTTCGATCATAAAATAACCTTCTGTCTATGTACATAATTAACACCAAGTCTAATTATAACGAAAACGCTTACAAATGATAGGCTATTTCTAAATAAACCGAGTAATTAAATGATACAAAAAAGCAGCCAGCATACGCTGGCTGCTTTTATGCGCCCCCTGAGAGTCGAACTCAGATTTTAAGAACCGGAATCTTACGTGCGATCCATTACACTAAGGGCACGACAAACTAAAATAAGTATATCAGAAAATGTAGAAAGTACAAATTAATTATTCTGAATGATATATCTTGAATTTAAAAAAAGATATTGCTATACTAAAAACTGTCGAGAGAGAAATGTGAATTGAAATATAGTTAATTCGCGTCTCTCTAATATTTTTAAGCTTTTTGGGTCGCTTACCGTCATATGGTGGTATCATTTTTGACCCAATAGAGGGAGCGAGCAATGGACTCGGATTTAACCTTGTTGCAAAGCTTAGTTCCTGATGTTTTAAAAATAATTCGGCAACGTTTTCTTGTTCTTGAACAGATTTCGCTGTTAGCTCCAGTTGGGCGAAGAGTTGTTGCTAAAAAATTAGGATTAAGCGAGCGCAATGTGCGAACTGAAACTGATTATTTACGGCAGTTAGGACTCATTAATATCCAGAGCTACGGTATGGAATTAACTGATAAAGGAAAGAGAACTTTAAAAGAAGCTGCTCCTTTAATCGATCGTTTGTTTAACGCTAGTCAAACTGAAATTGAATTGGCACAAAAATTAGGGATCGATCGAGCTATTATTGTTCCTGGTGATATGGATCGACAAGAGCGCGTTGTTGACTTAATGGGTGAACAACTTAACTCGGCACTTGATTTACTTTTACCATTAGGAAAAAGTATTATTACCGTTTTAGGTGGTACTACTGTGGCGGGAGTGGCACATCATCTTTCTCCTAAATTAAGCCGCTATCGGGATTTGTTATTTGTTCCCGGAAGAGGAGCAGTTGGAGAAAGCGTTGAAATCCAGAGTAATACTGTTGCTCAGATGATGGCTTCTGAGACAGGTGGAAAGCATAAAGGGCTATATTTACCTGAAAATGTTTCATCTGAGGCTTTGACTTTATTGCTTCAAGACACAGATATTGCGAATGCGATTTCAAACATTTATAATAGTGATATGGTGATACATGGAATTGGGAGAGCAGATGTCATGTCAAAAAGACGTGGCTTAGATGTAATGACTAGTTCCAAGCTTCGAAATGATGGAGCTGTGGCCGAATGTTTTGGGTATTTCTTTGACCAACAAGGTAGACTTGTAAAACGTATCCCACGGATCGGTCTTCAATTAGAAGACTTAGATAAAATACCTCATGTATTTGCAATTGCTGCTGGGGCTAGTAAAGCCTCTGCAATTGTAGCTTACATGCATCATGCTCCTAAACAAACGTGGTTAATCACGGATGAAGGAGCCTCAAACTTGGTTTTAAAGGGGAAGTAATTCCCGTTTAAAATAAATTGTTACTTACATATTTCCTAAGGAGGAATATAGGATATGACAGTTAAAATTGGTATTAACGGTTTCGGCCGTATTGGTCGTTTAGCATTCCGTCGTATTATGGATTTAGGCGAAAAGTCTTCAGATATTGAAGTTGTTGCAATCAACGACTTGACTACTCCAGCACTTTTAGCTCACTTACTTAAGTACGACTCAACTCATGGTACTTTCAACCACGAAGTTTCAGCAACTGATGACTCAATCGTAGTTGACGGTAAGAAGTACCGTGTTTATGCTGAACCACAAGCACAAAACATTCCTTGGGTTAAGAACGATGGCGTTGACTTTGTTCTTGAATGTACTGGTTTCTACACTAGCAAAGCTAAGTCAGAAGCTCACCTTAAGGCTGGTGCAAAACGTGTATTAATTTCTGCACCTGCAGGTTCAGACTTGAAGACCATTGTTTACGGCGTAAACGATGATACTTTGACTGCTGATGACAAGATTGTTTCAGCTGGTTCATGTACTACTAACTCATTAGCACCAATGGTTAATGCTTTACAAAAAGAATTCGGCATTGAAGTTGGTACTATGACTACTATCCACGCTTACACTTCAACTCAAATGCTTTTAGATGGTCCTGTACGTGGTGGTAACTTACGTTCTGCACGTGCTGCAGCTATCAACATTATTCCTCACTCAACTGGTGCTGCTAAGGCTATTGGTCTTGTTGTTCCAGAATTGAACGGTAAGTTGAACGGTCACGCACAACGTGTTCCAGTTCCAGATGGTTCTGTAACTGAATTAGTTTCAATCTTAAGCAAGGATGTAACTGCTGACGAAGTTAACGAAGCAGTTAAGAAGTACGAAAGTCCTTCATTTGCATACAACGACCACAATATCGTTTCTAGCGACGTTTTAGGTATGACTGCTGGTTCAATCTTTGACCCAACTCAAACCATGGTAACTACTGCAGGTGACAAGCAATTAGTTAAGACTGTTGCTTGGTACGACAACGAATACTCATTCACTTGCCAAATGGTTCGTACTTTATTGAAATTTGCTACTCTTTAATCATTAATTGTTTATTACTGATTTTAAGTAAGCAGACGAGAGAAGGCGGAGGGAATTACTTCCTCCGCCTTTTTTCAAATAATCTATCGGAGGTAAATTAGTTTAAATGGCTAAATTAATCGTTTCAGACCTTGATCTTAAAGGTAAAAAAGTTTTAGTTCGTGTTGACTTCAATGTTCCAATTAAGAATGGTGTTATTGGTGACGACAACCGTATTGTTGCTGCATTACCAACTATTAAATACATCATTGATCACGGTGGTAAAGCAATTTTGCTTAGCCACTTGGGTCGTGTTAAGTCAGATGCTGACAAGAAAGAATTGTCATTACGTCCAGTAGCAGAACGTTTAAGTGAATTATTAGAAAAGCCTGTAACTTTTGTACCAGAAAACGAAGGTAAAGAAGTAGAAGAAGCTATCGACAACATGAAGGATGGCGACGTTGTCGTTCTTGAAAACACTAGATTCCAAGATATTGACAACGACTTTGGTAAGCGTGAATCTAAGAACGATCCAAAGCTTGGCGAATACTGGGCAAGTCTTGGTGATGTATTTGTAAACGATGCATTTGGTACTGCTCACAGAAGTCACGCTTCAAACGTTGGTATTGCAACTGCTATGAAGAAGGCTGGTAAGCCTGCAGCAGCTGGTTACTTACTTGAAAAGGAAATTAAGTTCTTAGGTGATGCTGTTGAAAACCCAGTTCACCCATTTGTAACTATTCTTGGTGGTGCAAAAGTATCAGATAAGATTGGTGTCATTGAAAACTTAATTCCTAAGTCAGATCACATTTTAATCGGTGGTGGTATGGCTTATACTTTCTTAGCTGCACAAGGTCACAAGATTGGTAAATCATTGTTTGAATCTGACAAGGTAGAACTTGCTAAGAGCTTGCTTGAAAAGGCTGGCGACAAGATTGTTCTTCCAGTTGATAACGTTGCAGCTACTGAATTCTCAAATGATGCTCCTCACGAAGTTGTTGGTGACGATATTCCTGACAACGAAATGGGTCTTGACATCGGTCCTAAGACTGTTGAAAAATTCAGAGATATCTTAAAAGATGCTAAGACTGTTGTATGGAACGGACCTATGGGTGCATTCGAAATGCCAAATTACGCAGAAGGTACTTTGGAAGTTGGTCGTGCATTAGCTGACTTAAATGATGCTGTAACTATTATTGGTGGTGGTGACTCAACTGCTGCTGCTAAGCAATTAGGAATCGCTCCTAAGATCAGCCACATTTCTACTGGTGGTGGTGCTTCACTTAACTACCTTGAAGGTAAAGAATTACCAGGAATCGCTTGTGTTTCTGACAAGTAAAATTAGGAGGAATTTTTAATGCGTACACCAATTATTGCTGGTAACTGGAAATTACACATGAACCCTGAACAAACCATTGAATTTGTTAATGCAGTTAAGGGTAAGTTGCCAGATCCAAGTAAAGTTGAATCAGTTATTGCTGCACCTGCAGTTGATCTTTATGTTTTAAAGAAGACTGCTGAAGGCTCAAACTTACATACTGGTGCAGAAAATGCATACTTTGAAGTTGAAGGTGCCTTTACTGGTGAAACTTCACCTAAAGTTTTGAATGAAATGGGTATTGACTACTGTATTATTGGTCACTCAGAACGTCGCGGTTACTTCCACGAAACTGATGAAGACATTAACAAGAAAGCTAAGGCTTTATTTGCTAATGGCGTAACTCCAATTATTTGCTGTGGTGAATCTCTTGAAACTCGTGAAGCTAACAAGCAAGATGAATGGGTAGTAGCTCAAATTAAAGCTGCTTTAGATGGCTTAACTGCAGAGCAAGTTTCTAAACTTGTTATTGCTTACGAACCAATTTGGGCTATCGGTACTGGTAAGACTGCTTCTGCTGATCAAGCTGAAGAAATGTGCAAGACTATTCGTGAAACTGTAAAAGACTTGTACAATGAAGAAACTGCTGAAAATGTTCGTATCCAATACGGTGGTTCAGTAAAACCAGCTAACGTAAAAGAATTAATGTCTAAGCCTGACATTGATGGTGGTTTAGTTGGTGGTGCTTCTCTTGATCCAGAATCATTCTTAGCATTAGTAAACTACCAAGATTAATTAACAATTTATTTAAACGGAATTAGAAGAAAAAAGGAGAATCTCCATGTCTGTTATTACTGATATTCACGCACGTGAAGTTCTTGACTCTCGTGGTAATCCAACCGTTGAAGCTGAAGTTTACACTGAATTAGGTGGCTTTGGTCGTGCTATTGTACCATCTGGTGCTTCTACTGGTGAACATGAAGCAGTAGAATTACGTGATGGTGACAAGTCTCGTTTTCTTGGTCAAGGTGTTTTAACTGCTGTTGAAAACGTTAATGGTGAAATTGCAAAAGCTATTATTGGCTTAGATGTAACTGATCAACGTTTAATTGACCAAACTATGATTGACCTTGATGGTACTCCAAACAAGGGTCGTTTAGGTGCTAACGCTATGTTGGCTGTTTCATTAGCAAGTGCACATGCTGCAGCTGATGAATTAGGTTTACCTTTATACGAATACTTAGGTGGACCAAACGCTCATGTTTTACCAACTCCAATGATGAATGTTATTAACGGTGGTAAGCACGCAGATAACAACGTTGATATCCAAGAATTCATGATTATGCCAGTTGGTGCTAAGTCTCTTCATGAAGCTGTTCGTATGGGTGCAGAAACTTTCCATACTTTGAAGAGCTTGCTTCAAGAACGTGGTGAATCAACTGCTGTAGGTGACGAAGGTGGTTTTGCACCAAACTTGAAGAACAACGAAGAACCATTTGAAATTTTAGTTGAAGCTATTCAACGTGCTGGCTACAAGCCTGGTCAAGATATTTCTATTGCATTTGACTGTGCAGCTTCTGAATTTTACAACAAGGATACTAAGAAGTATGTGACTGTTGCTGATGGCCGTGAGTACACTGCTGAAGAATGGACTTCACTTATGGAAGACATCGTTGACAAATACCCAGTTATTTCCATTGAAGATCCTTTGGACGAAAACGATTGGGAAGGTTGGAAAGTCTTCACTGAACGTTTAGGTGATAAGGTACAAATCGTTGGTGACGATTTATTCGTAACTAACACTAACTACCTTGAAAAGGGTATTAAGATGGGTGTTGCTAACTCAATCTTAATTAAGCTTAACCAAATCGGTACTTTGACTGAAACTTTTGAAGCTATTGAAATGGCTAAGGAAGCAGGTTACACTGCTGTTGTTTCTCACCGTTCTGGTGAAACTGAAGATACTACAATTGCTGATTTAGTTGTTGCAACTAATGCTGGTCAAATTAAGACTGGTTCAATGTCAAGAACTGATCGAATTGCTAAGTACAACCAATTAATGAGAATTGAAGAAGCTTTGGGTTCAACTGCTCAATACAAAGGGATTCATAGTTTCTACAACTTACACAAACAATTTTAATTAATATTTGAAATAAAAGAAAAAGGGACGTTGCTTTAGGTGACTCCCTTTTTCTTTTAGCATTCATTAGCTAAATATGGTAAAATCAGTACAGTAAGAAATTTAGGTAATGGAGGCAGCGCTTTGTATAATATCGTCATGACGCTACTCATCATTGTTAGCTTTTTAATTATTATTGCTACGTTGATGCAGCCGCAAAAGCAACAAGATGCCTTAAACGCATTGTCCGGCGGTGCAGTATTTAGCGGCCAGACAAAGAAGCGTGGATTTGAAGCATTAATGGAAAGGATTACCGCTGTATTATTGGTTCTCTTTTTTGCTCTTGCTTTGATCTTGGCAGTACTTTCATCCAAGTAAAAAAAACCTTCCGGTCACAGGAGGGCTTTTTTAATTTCTTTTAACTTAACTTATTTTATAAAGAAATTGAGGCAATTTATATAATGACACAGAATGAACGAGTTTTAGCTGATGTTTATGAAACATTTAGACATAATCCTCAAGAACAATATGATGTGGATCAACTTGAAAATGATCTTAGTCGTAGCCAAAGATTGAATTTTCCTGATTTGGTTAAAGCTTTAACTTTTTTAGAGCATAGTAAAAAGATTGTAACTGATGGTCAGGGAAAGTACCAGTTGAATCAATTAAACACCGTTGCTGAAGGTACCTTTAAGGCAAATGATAAAGGCTTTGGTTTTGTCAGATTTGATGATGAAAGCATGGAAGATGCCTTTATTGATAAACATAATACTAAATTTGCTATTGATCGGGACCGCGTTAAAGTAAAAATTATTGCTGGTGCTAATCCATGGAATGGCAAAGGTCCAGAAGGTAAAATCGAAGAAATTACTGAACGTGGTGTAGAAACTTTAGTTGGAGAATTTCATCCATACTCTGATGAAGTAGTGAAATCAAGTGGATTTTACGGTTATGTTGTTAGTGAAAATAGAAAATTAAAGAAATATAAAATTAATATCACTGATAATGGTGTTAAGCCACAAATGGGTGATATGGTGAAAATTTCTATTACTAAATATCCTGATGAAGATCAACCAGATGAAATGCAGGGTGTAGCACTTCTCACAATCGGTAATAAGAATGATCCTGGTGTTGATATCATGTCAATTGTTGTTGATAATGATATTCGGACTGATTGGCCTGAAGAAGCAATGGATCAAGCAAATAACATTCCTGATCATGTAACTGAAGAAGAAAAAAGTAAACGGGTTGATATTACCGATCAACCAGCTGTAACAATTGACGGTGACGATTCTAAAGACTTTGATGATGCAGTCGTAGTTTGGAAACTCCCTAATGGTAACTATCACTTAGGAGTACATATAGCTGATGTATCTCATTATGTAAAAGAAGGCACACCGCTAGATAAAGAAGCTTTTGCTCGTGGTAACAGTACATATTTAGTTGATCGTGTTATCCCAATGCTTCCATTTAGATTATCAAATGGTATTTGTTCTCTTAATGAAGGTGTAGAACGTTTAGTTCTATCATGTGATATGGAAATCACTCCAGAAGGTAAACGTGTTGGATATAGAATTTATCCATCAGTTATGAAGTCACATGGACGTTTAACCTACAATAATGTTAATAAAGTTCTTGATCCAAATAATCATGAAAAGCTAGAGCAAAAGTATGCAGATGCAGCCCCAATGCTTCATGAAATGGCTGATTTACATAATACTTTGTATAAAAAACGTCACCAACGTGGGGCTATTGATTTTGAAGAACCAGAAGCAAAAATTGTAGTTGATGATAAGGGTAAGCCAACAGATATTGTTCTTCATGAACGTGGAACTGCTGAAAAGATGATTGAATCCTTTATGTTGATGGCAAATGAAACTGTTGCCGAAGATTACTATAAGAAACATACACCTTTCCTTTATCGTGTACATGAAACTCCAGATCAAGAAAAAATGCAATCATTCTTTGAGTTTGTAAGTGCATTTGGACTAAACGTAAAGGCTGATCCAAGTGATGTAAAGTCAAAAGATTTGCAAAAGATTGTAGCTAAAACTGAGGGCACACCTGAAGAAGCTGTTGTTCAAATGATGATGCTTCGTAGCTTAAAGCAAGCACATTATTCTCCTGAACCACTGGGTCACTTTGGTTTAGCAGCTGAGTACTATACTCACTTTACTTCACCAATTCGTCGCTATTCTGATTTAATGGTCCACCGTATGATTCATGAATATGCAAATGAAAATATGGATCAAGATATTCAAAAACACTTTAATGCTCAACTTCCAGATGTTGCTGAACAAACTTCAACACAAGAAAGAAAATCAATTGATACTGAGCGAAGTGTAAACGATCTCAAGATGACTGAGTTTATGGCTGATAAAGTTGGTCAAACATTTGATGCAATAGTTTCTTCAGTAACAAGTTTTGGAATGTTTATTCAATTACCAAATACTGTTGAAGGTTTAATTCATATTTCTAATTTAAATGATGACTACTATAATTTTGATGAAAAATCATTAACTTTAACTGGACGTAATTCACATAAGCAGTTTAAGATTGGGATGCCAATAAAAGTTAAGTTGATTAGAGCTGACGTGGAGCAACATCAATTAGACTTTGAAATTTATGATCCGAATGCACCAAAGCGTCCTCAAAGAAGTAATAGTCATAGAAAACGTAGCTTTGATAAAGGACGTAAAAATAATGTAAACAAGAGAAATAGCAATACTTCTCATGTAAACAATGGTCATAATTTCAAGATTCGTCATCGTAAAACAACAGCTGTTAAGTCTAATAAAAAATAATTAGGAAGAAAACGATGAAACAAAAAGCAGATAATTTGATTGCTCAAAATAAAAAAGCAAGTCATGATTATTTTATTAAAGAAACTCTTGAAGCCGGAATTGCGTTAACTGGAACGGAGATTAAATCAATTCGTGCACGTAGAATTAATTTACGGGATGGATATGTTCAAATTATTAATGGATCTGCTTTTTTAGAAAATGTTCATATTAGTGAATATAAAGAAGGTAATCGCTATAATCATGATCCTCTACGATCACGGCGCTTGTTGCTTCATAAAAAGGAAATTGTTCGCTTAGCTGGAATTCAAGCTCAACAAGGAATGGCTATTATTCCTTTAAAAGTCTACTTAAAACATGGATTTGCTAAAGTTTTAATTGGTGTGGGACAAGGTAAGAAGCAATATGATAAACGTCAAACTATTAAAAAGCGTGATCAAGACCGTGAAATTCATCGTAAGTATGGGATTTAGTAGGTGAATTAAATGATTAGAAAGGCAAAATTAACTGATTTTCCTTTAGTTTATCCAATTTTAAAACAAATCTTTGACGAGATGGATATGGATACTATTAAAGCTCTTCCAGAGAGTCAGTTTTATGATTTAATGAAGCATGGCTTTTATTCTCCTCATTATCGTTACTCACATAATCGAATGTGGGTAGAAACAGATGATTTAGATCGACCAATTGGTCTCATAGTAATGTATGGCTATGACGATCAAGGTTTAATCGATATTTCATTAAAAAGTTCTTATCCGAAAGTTGGCTTGCCTCTGGATGCAGTTATTTTTTCAGATAAAGAGGCACTCCCGCATGAATGGTATTTAGATGCTATTGCTGTTTCTCCAAAACACTGGGGAAAAGGAATTGGACAGAAATTAATTAAAATCGCCCCTGAGATAGCACGACAAAATGGATATAAAAAGATAAGTTTGAATGTTGATCAAGATAATCCTAGAGCTGCTCGTTTGTACGATTATGTGGGCTTTAAAACTACTTCTACCATGACAATCGGAGATCGGATGTATAACCATATGGTTAAAAAAGTTAATTAAAATAAAAG
This sequence comes from Lactobacillus sp. UMNPBX19, assembly GCF_002553805.1. Classification (NCBI taxonomy): domain Bacteria; kingdom Bacillati; phylum Bacillota; class Bacilli; order Lactobacillales; family Lactobacillaceae; genus Lactobacillus; species Lactobacillus sp. UMNPBX19. The sequence goes on along the minus strand of NZ_PCYR01000001.1, from coordinate 150,487 downwards.
AGAATCAATCATTAAAGAAAGATTGATTCTCTTTTTGTTATTAAATTTAAAGAAATATTTAAAAATAACATTAATTACATTATTAATATTGCACACAACTTAAAAACCTGTTAAAATAGTAAAGCTATGTAAGATTGGAGAGTGATCATAGTTTAATTAGAAAGGAAATTAGAATGAAATGCTGGATGAATTACAACGAGTTCAAATGGCTTTACATGATATGTTATCTCAACCAGACTTAAAGAAAATAAATATTTCTAAACTTTGTATTGAAGCCGGAATTAGTAGAAGAACTTTCTATTTACGATATGGAAAAATAAATAACTGTATTGAAGCTTGTATTTTGTTGGAGCTAAAAACAGAGTTACGTAAAAATGAAAAAAATAACTTAAGACAAATTCTTAATAGTTTATGTAGCTATATTCAAAAACATAAACAATATTTCTATAATGCATATAACTTCAGTGAAGAAAACTGTATGTGTGAAAAGATGAGGGAACATTTTTTTCAATATATTCGCTCATATGTTTACAAGCGAGGAAGTTTTTCAGAGCTCATCCTTAAACAATTGACTAATATCCTATATGATCGAATTTGTTTTTGGATTAGTCATAGCTGCAATAAAAGTTATAGTTATTTATTGGAAGATTTAGCAATCATTATTGAATTAATTGATTTTCAAAAGCACGTTTGTTCTCATCAATATCAAGTGTTTAATTTCTCACATTATTATTTAAACTGTGATTAAGAAAGTGCATTAATTTGATTTTGAAAATTAAAAGTTGGCAAAAATAGTGGTTTAGTATGCCACTGTGTAAAAAGCAAACTAATTAAAATAATAAAGGGGACGTCTTCAGGGCGTGAGATATCACAGCTCCAGGTAAGCCCCATGTCAGTGACTAGTGAAGAAACGCTAGCCACTTTTTTAATACCTGAGTAAAATCCGTATCTTCCTTGTTTTAAACTTCCTTTGATCCAATAATTTAACCGAGTAATATAGAATAAATTAGTAAAACGACTATTAAGTTTTTTTACTTTGATTAGAGAATGATTAACCACATCAACACTATAACTTGCTAAAAGATGGTTAGAGTCTAAATAAAGTCGACCAATTTCATTATGGTTAATATCAGTTAAAATGATTGGCTGGTTAAATTCATTAAGATTACCTTTTAAGATATAAACTATTTCACCCTGATCATTTTTTACTGGAATTTGACCACAAGTTTGACCATGTGTAAGTTGGACAGTATAAAGCATAATTTCATCTGCCTTTAGGAAAATTATGTTTATTTACAAAAATGACGAATTGCGTATGCAACTCCATTATTATTGTTACTTTTAGTAATAAAGCTAGCAATTTTCTTGATTTCAGGTGCAGCATTTTCCATTGCTACACCTACGCCAGCCATGCGAATCATTGATTCATCATTAAGATTGTCGCCAATGGCCATTACTTCATTTGGTTGGTAGCCTTGCAAGCGAGCATAATCCATTAAAGCAATCCCTTTTTGAGCTTTAATATTGTTAATTTCGATATTAGTAGAAGAACTCGCAGTGACAATTAAATCACCCATTTTTCCGATTTCTTCACGAATATGTTTAAATACTTTAGGGCCATCAGGATGAAAAGCAACAAATTTCATGGCTTCAAAGTCTGGTTTTTCAAGCAAATCTTTAAAGTCAGAAACATATTTAATTCTCATGATTTCATCTGAGCTAGCAGCAAAAGAAACTGCCTTTTTAAAAGTTAATTTTTTGTTGAGATCAACTAATAGATCAGAAAAGTTAGCAATTCTGCGCAAACGAGAATCTGAATAAACATTATCTGCAGCAACTATTTCAGAGTAAAAACCAGAATCTTTGAGTAATTTATTGATCTTAATGCTTTGGTCTTTAGGAATTGGTTCATTTACAATTAGTTTGCCAGCAGTATTAAAGACCATGGCGCCATTCAAATTAATGAATCCGGTATGAAGTCTGGCTTTAGCAAGTATGCCCTGAGATTCGGAAGGCGCCCGACCTGTTGCAACTAAAAATTCAACGCCTTTTGCTTGTGCTTCTTTTATAGCAGCAATGTTTTCAGATGAAATTTGCATTTGTTTATTTAACAACGTGCCGTCCATGTCACTTGCAATAAGTTTAATCATTTTAAGTCCTCCAATCTTTTATCTATATGATATCATGAACTTGGATTTCTTAGAGAGACAAGAGGATAGAATAAGTATGAAAAAATTAATTGGAAATGATTGGGATGAAGTTTTAGCACCAGCTTTTGAAAGTGAAAAGTATCAAGAATTACGTAATTTTTTAAAGAAAGAATATCAAACGAAACAGATATTTCCCGATATGTATCATATTTTTACTGCTTTTAAATTAACAAGTTTTGCAGATACGAAAGTTGTAATTTTAGGACAAGATCCATATCATAATCCAGGTCAAGCTACTGGGATGAGCTTTAGTGTTAATCCAGGAGTTCCATTGCCTCCATCTTTAAAAAATATTTATAAAGAACTATATGATGATGTGGGTGCAGTCCCAGTAAATCATGGCTACCTCAAAAAATGGGCAGATCAAGGGGTATTACTCTTAAATGCAGTTTTGACTGTACCATATGGAAATGCTAATGGGCACCAAGGTAAAGGATGGGAACTAATTACGGACACAACTATTAAGGCGCTAAGTGACCGAGGAAAAGTTGTCTTCATTTTGTGGGGAAAATTTGCACAAAATAAAATTCCTCTAATTGATGAGGGAAAGAATGTAATTATCAAATCTCCTCACCCTAGTCCTTTTTCAGCAGATCGTGGCTTTTTCGGTTCACGTCCGTTTTCTAGATGTAATGATGCTTTGATTAAATTTGGTGAAAGTCCAATTGATTGGCAATTACCACAAGAAGTAAACCCAGCAGATATGGCATAGTTTTTGTTTTGAGAAAAAGCTTTGAAATTGTAAAATATTATCTATAAATAAAAAAAGAAAGGCTTAATTTGTTATGAAAGTATTTGACTCACTTAAGAAAAAGGCAGAAGAATCAAAGAAAGTAATTGTTTTTCCAGAAGGAAACGATGACAGAATAATAAAAGCTGCTGTTCGCCTCGAAAAAGAAGGTATTGTTAAACCACTTTTGCTGGGAAAGCCTGATGAGGTAATAAAGACTGCCCAAAGTTTGAATGTTGATCTAGGCTCAATTGAAATTATTAATCCAGCAGTTTATCCAGATTTTGAAAAAATGTGTCAAGACTTTGTTGAGCTAAGAAAGGGAAAGAATACTTTAGCCGAAGCAAAGGAAATTTTACAAGATGTTTCTTACTTTGGCACTATGTTAGTATATGAAGGAAAAGCCGACGGGATGGTTTCAGGAGCTACTCATTCTACTGCTAATACTGTGCGTCCAGCTCTTCAAATTATTAAGACTAAAAAAGGTATGAGCCGTGTTTCAGGAGCTATGATCATGGAACGAGGAGATGAAAAGTATATTTTTGCTGATTGTGCTATTAATATTGATCCAAATAGTGAAACTCTAGCTGAAATTGCTTATCAATCAAGTAAAACCGCTGAAATGATTGGTCTTGAGCCTAAAATTGCAATGCTTAGCTTTTCAACTAAGGGATCAGCAAAGGGCCCAATGGTAACTAAGGTGCAAGAAGCGGCTGAGTTAGTACACCAAAAATATCCAGACTTAATTTGTGATGGAGAATTACAATTTGATGCTGCAATTGTTCCTCGGGTTGGAGAAGCAAAAGCCCCAGGTTCTGCAGTTGCCGGACATGCAAATGTGTTTATTTTCCCAGAACTACAATCTGGTAATATTTCTTATAAAGTGGCAGAACGTTTAGGTGGATTCAGCGCAATTGGTCCTGTATTGCAAGGTCTTGCTGCTCCAATTAACGATTTGTCACGTGGATGCAAGACGGAAGATGTGTATTTATTAGCTATTTTAACTGCTGCTCAAGCTAATATGGAGAAATAAAATGAACTCATTAGAAATAAATTCTGATGAACAGATGCAAAAGTTAGGCAACGCAATTGGTAAAAGTAGTAAGGGTCATGATTTATTGCTCTTATCTGGTGATTTGGGTGCCGGAAAAACTACATTAACTAAAGGGATTGCAAGAGCTTTAGGAATTAAACGTCCTGTTAAAAGTCCCACTTTTACAATTGTTAGAGAATATCGGGAAGGTAAGAGACCACTTTTCCACATGGATATGTACCGTCTAGAAGATGGAGACTTATCAAGTATTGATATGCCTGGATATCTAGCTGAAGATGGGTTGGTCGTAATCGAATGGCCGCAATTTATTATTGAAGACCTACCTAATGATTATCTTGAATTATCGATTAAGCGTGTAGATGATTCATGGGATTCTACCAAGCGAATAGTTGAATTTAAAGCTGTCGGAGAAAGAAACAAGCTTTGGTTGTCAGAAATAAAAAAATATTTTGAATAATAAAAAATGGTTAAGCTTAGATAGGCTTAACCATTTTTTTGATTGGATCATCTCCAACACGTTTATTTTCCTCAATTAAAATACCTGCACAAGCTTCGCTATCGCTTAAAGCATTATGGTGGTGCCATAAATTGATATTTAAAGCTTCTGAGACTGTATCTAGTTTATGATTAGGAAGATAGGGTTCAAACGCTTTACTAGTTGCTAAAGTATCAATTGCAAAGTAATGGGGTGCCGGAATATTATAGCGAGCCAGCGATTTCTCCATTACGCGGCAATCAAAGCGAGCGTTATGGGCAGCTACTAACATTCCTGGTTGATATAATTTTTTTATTTTTGGCCAGACTTCAGCCATTGTTGGAGCATTTTTTATGTCTTCAGCTGTAATGCCATGAATTCTTATATTTCTTCCATCAAAAGGCATTTGTGGATTGATAACTGTATAAAAACGATCCACAATTTCATTATTTCTAACCATAACTAAAGCAAGAGAACAGGCACTTTCCGGATGACTGTTTGCCGTTTCAAAATCCATTGCAGTAAAGTTCATTTTTATCCTCTAAATAAAACATTATTTTTCTTTTTAGTATAACACTTAAGGTAGAAAACTATCCATTTAATGCGGTATGATTAAAGAGATGATTATTTAAGGAAAAGAGAGATAAAAATGCAACTGATGGATTTAAAAAAACAGGGGATTGACATTCAAGAAAATATTCCATTGAGCCGTTTTACTTTTACTAAGACGGGAGGACCTGCGCAGTATCTTGCTTTTCCTAAAAATTTAAATGAGCTCGAACTATTAGTAGATACGATTAAAGAAAATAATATTCCTTTAACTGTTATTGGAAATGCTTCTAACTTGATCATTAGAGATGGTGGTATTTCTGGTTTAGTTTTGATTTTGACAAAAATGGACACAATTGTTGCAAATAAAGATGAGGCGACTGTTACAGCGGATGCTGGGGCAAGAATTATTGATACATCTGAAGCAGCATGTGAAGCTGGTCTAAGTGGACTAGAATTTGCGGCTGGTATTCCTGGTAGTGTAGGAGGAGCCGTCTTTATGAATGCGGGCGCCTATGGCGGTGAAACGGAATTTGTTATTAAGTCTGTTCGTGTCTTAACTCGTGCTGGTGAATTTAAGACTTACACACATGATGAAATGGAATTTGGCTATCGCCACTCCTTGGTTCAAGAAACTGGAGATATTGTTGTGAGTGCTACTTTTGGTCTTGAGCCCGGAGATAAATGGGCTATCAAAGCAAAGATGGAATATTTTAATGGTTTACGCAGAGCAAAACAACCACTAGAATATCCTTCTTGTGGAAGTGTTTTTAAACGTCCAGCAGGACATTTCGTAGGACCAATGATTATTAAAGCAGGTCTGCAAGGTAAAAGAATTGGTGGAGCAGAAGATTCAATGAAGCATGCAGGCTTTATTGTTAATGTTGGCGGTGCTACAGCTACTGATTATTTAGATTTAATTCATTTAATTCAAAAAACAATAAAAAAAGACTTTGGTATTGATTTACAAACTGAAGTAAGAATTATTGGAAAAGAAAAAGATTAGATACTAGTACAAAGCTACAAGTAACGGCTTGCAGCTTTTTTTATGAGGTAGATGGTGAGAAAAAAATGAGCGATATTATTAAATTAAAGCATGTTCGTAAGGAATATGATGATGGTTTTGTAGCACTAAAGGACATTAATTTAACGATTGGATCGGGAAAATTTTATTCTTTATTAGGACCATCGGGTTCTGGGAAAACTACTATTTTAAGAATAATTGCTGGATTTAGCGAACCAACGAGTGGACAAGTTTTTTTTGATGGGAAAGATATTACTAATTTAGATGCTGCTAAAAGGAAAATTAATACTGTTTTTCAAAATTATGCTTTGTTTCCTCATATGAATGTTTTTGAAAATGTAGCATTTGGTTTACAAATTAAGAAAAAGAATAAGCAAGAAATAAAATTAGCTGTTAAAGAAGCTTTACACATGGTTCAATTAGATGGTTTTGCGAATCGAGAAATTTCTGAATTAAGTGGTGGACAGCAGCAGCGAGTTGCAATTGCTAGAGCAATTGTTAATCAGCCAAAGGTACTACTTTTAGATGAATCTTTATCTGCCTTAGATAAACGTTTAAGAAAAGATATGCAATTTGAATTACGTGAAATTCAAAAAAAGCTGGGGATTACTTTTATTTTTGTTACTCATGATCAAGAGGAAGCTCTAGCGATGAGTGATGAAATTTTTGTTCTAAATGAAGGGAAAATTCAACAAAGTGGTAGTCCGGTTGATATTTATGATGAACCAGTTAATGACTTTGTTGCTCGCTTTATTGGCGATTCTAATATCTTAAGTGGACGAATGATTAAGGATTATGAAGTAGAATTTGGAAATCATCGTTTTGAATGTGCTGATGCAGGTATTAAACCTGGTGAAAAGGTAGAGGTCGTTTTAAGACCGGAAGATTTAGATATCACTGATATTGAACATGGAAAACTAAGAGTTGTGGTTGAAAGTCAGCTCTTTTTAGGAGATCATTTTGAAATTAAGGCCATTGATAGTGACGAAAATGAATGGTTAATTCACTCAACTAATCCAACTAAAATTGGTAAGAAAGTAGGAGTATATTTTGATCCTGAAGATATTCATGTTATGCGTTTTGGCGAAAGTGAAGCTGAATTTGATAAGCGTTTAGAGGCATATGAAGGAGAGGAGTAAGATATGAAAAAAAGTAAATTGTTTTTTCTCATTCCTTATATTCTATGGATTGGCTTATTTGTTATCGCCCCGATTATTTTGATTACAATTAATGCATTTAAAGGGGATGATGGCTTTACCTTAAAGAATTTTCAGCAATTTTTTGTTAATGGTACTTTTTTAAGAATGACTCTAAATTCATTTTGGTATGCATTCTTAATTACCTTAATTACGCTGCTAATTTCTTATCCAATTGCCTATATTTTAAGCCAAATGAAAAACCAACAATTTTGGCTGTTATTGATTATTTTGCCTACTTGGATTAACTTGCTTTTGAAAGCTTACGCATTTATTGGCATTTTTAGTAAGCATGGACTATTGAATAATTTTCTACGCCTTTTTGGAATAGCACCTGCAAATATTTTGTTTACTGATTTTGCCTTTATTTTTGTTGCAGCTTATATCGAAATTCCATTTATGATTTTGCCAATTTATAATGCAATTTGTGATATTAATCCTGCTGTAATTCAAGCAGCTTATGATTTAGGCGCAAGTAAATGGCAAACATTTATTAAGGTTTTATGGCCACTTTCAAAATCTGGAGTTGAGTCAGGAATTCAAGCAGTATTCATACCTTCACTTTCTTTATTTATGCTAACTAGGTTAATTGGAGGAAATCGAGTAATTACCCTTGGTACTGCGATTGAAGAATACTTTATGACGACTATGAATTGGTCAATGGGTTCGACAATTGGTGTGGTATTAATAGTGTTAATGGTGATTGTTATGCTCTTTACCTCATCAGATCATCATCATAAAAAGGAGATCAAACTATGAAAAAAATAAAATGGTCCCGAATCTATTTTGCTTTTGTTCTGGTTTTGATGTATTTACCCATTTTTTATTTAATATTTTATTCTTTCTCAAGTGGTCATAATATGGATCATTTTGAAAAGTTTACTTTAAGTCATTATCAGGATCTTTTTAATGATAATAGGCTATTAGCCATTTTTCTAGAAACAATTTTACTAGCACTCTTATCTAGTTTAATTGCCACTATAATTGGTACTTTTGGAGCAATTGCAATTAGTCAGACTAAAAATAAAAAAGGACGAAAAACTTTGCTAGCCTTAAATAATGTTTTGATGGTATCACCAGATGTAATTATCGGGGCGAGTTTTTTAATCTTCTTTACTTTTTTAGGGATTGGCTTAGGTTTTGGATCTGTTTTATTAAGCCACATTGCTTTTTCAATTCCAATTGTTGTATTAATGGTTTTGCCCCGCTTAAAAGAATTTGATTATTCTTTAGTAGATGCTGCTCGAGATTTAGGTGCATCCACTTGGCAAGTTTATAGCAAGGTAATGATTCCGGCTATTACACCAGGAATTTTAGCTGGCTTTTTTATGGCTTTGACTTATTCCTTAGATGATTTTGCAGTTACTTTTTTTGTGACAGGAAATGGTTTTTCAACATTGTCAGTAGAAATTTATTCACGTGCGCGCCAAGGAATTAACCTAGAAATTAATGCCTTGAGTACTGTGATGTTTATTTTTGTAATGATTTTAGTACTTATTTATTATGTAATTACTAATCATAAAACTCATATTGGTAAGGGGCGTGCACAATGAAGAAACTATTAATTGGAATAGTGACTATTTTATTAGTCTGCTTTGGCTTAGAAGCTGGGGCCAAACAATTAAATAATAATGGTGTTAGCGCTAATAATAAAAATTTGATTATCTATAATTGGGGTGATTATATTGACCCCAAGCTAATCAAGAAATTTGAAAAACAAACTGGATATCATGTAATTTATGAAACATTTGATTCTAATGAAGCCATGTACACGAAGATAAAACAAGGTGGTACTGCATACGATATTTGCGTCCCTTCAGACTACATGATTTCAAAAATGCGTAAGGCTAACTTACTTGATAAAATTGACACTAAGAAAATTCCAAATTACAAAAATATTGGGAGTGAGTTTTTACATCACTCTTTTGATCCAAAAAATACCTACTCTGTTCCGTATTTTTGGGGAACGTTAGGGATTGTATATAATGATAAATTTGTAAAACCCGGGCAAATAAAGCATTGGAATGATCTCTGGTCCAAGGATTATCGGCATAATATTTTATTAGTCGATTCTGCTAGAGATATTATGGGACTCTCTTTAGCGTCTATGGGAAAGTCTTTGAATACTACTAATTCCTTAGATCTAAAATTAGCAAAAACAAAGTTGGACGGTCTCGGCCCCAATGTAAAAGCAATTATTTCAGATGAATTAAAAATGTATATGATTCAAAATGAAGCTGCTGTTGGAGTAACGTGGTCTGGCGAGGCTCGTACAATGCTAAACGATAATAAACACTTACATTATGTAGTGCCACCTGAAGGCTCAAACTTATGGTTTGATAATTTTGTCATTCCTAGGACCGTAAAGAATAAAAAAGGTGCTTATGCTTTTATTAATTTTATGCTTGATCCTAAAAATGCTGCTCAGAATGCAGAGTATATCGGGTATGCAACTCCTAATGTAAAAGCTCAAGAATTATTACCAAAGGAAATAAAAAACGATAAACAATTTTATCCAAGTAAACAAGCAATGAACAATTTACAAGTTTATCAAGACTTAGGTCCAAAGAAAATTCAAGAATATAATGATCTATTTCTCGAATTTAAAATGTATGGTCGATAAGAGCTGGGTTTAGGTATAATTGAATTTTTAGGAGGGTGGCAATGAAGTTTAATATTGAGCAAATATTTACCTGGCAAAACCTGATGAATATTATTGATATTTTAATTGTATGGTACATTATCTACCGTTTAATTATGTTGGTAAGAGGGACTAAAGCAGTTCAATTAGTTAAAGGGATATCATTAATTATTCTGGTTAGAATTGTAGCTGGGTTGTTACATTTACATACGTTAACGTATTTTGTCGATCAAATTCTTTCTTGGTCAGTAATTGGAATAATTGTTATTTTCCAGCCAGAAATTAGGCGTGGCTTAGAGCATTTAGGTAGATCACCAATTTTTGGTGGGACTACAATGACTGAAAAGCAAGCTGCTGAAAGGATGATTGGAGAATTAGATAAAGCAATTCAGTATATGTCAAAAAGAAGAATTGGTGCTTTGATCACGATTCAACAAAATACAGGACTAGAGGACTATATTGAAACCGGTATTCCAATTGATGCTGATATCACCGGCGAATTATTAATCAACATTTTTATACCTAATACGCCATTGCACGATGGTGCCGTAATTATTCGCAATAATCGAATAGCAGTTGCTGCAGCTTATTTACCTCTTTCTGATAATAGTATGATTCCTAAAAAGCTTGGGACACGTCACCGTGCAGCTGTTGGTATTTCAGAAGTTACTGATGCAATTACTATCGTTGTTTCAGAGGAAACAGGTGGGGTAACTATTACTCGTAATAGCCAGTTTATGCTTGATCTAACTAGAGAAGAATATTTGAAATATTTAAATGCTCAATTAGTTCCAAAAGAGGAAGAAGAAAAGCCAAAGTGGTATCAAAGAATTGTAAATCATGTTTGGAATTGGGGGTCAAATAAAAAATGAAAAAGTTTTTTGATAAACCTTGGTTCTATCGAATTATTGCTTTGATTTTGGCTATTTTATTAGCTGTTTATGTAGCATCTAATCAGCAAGGTTATGTTACTCAAGGCCGACGTGAAGAAACATTAAAAACTGCAACTAAAACCCAGGTAATTAAGGCGCCCTTACAAGTTTCAGTTAATACGGATAAGTACTATGTAACGGGATATCCTGAAAAAGTAAATTTAACTTTAGAAGGATCGAATGCTTTAGTTACATCTACTATTAATACTCAAAACTTCCGTGTCTACATTGATTTAAGTCATTTAAAAACAGGAGAGCATACTGTACCAATTAAGGTAAATGGTTTAAGTAGTCAATTAACTTATAATATTAGCCCAAGTAAAGTACGCGTAAATATTCAAAAGAGAAAATCTCGTACTCTTCCTGTACAAATAGAGTATAATAAGAATGCTGTAGCTCGTGGGTATAATCTTGGAACTGCTAAAAGTGATCCAGAAGTAGTTAATATTACTGGAGCTAAAAGCGAAGTTAACCAAGTTGATCGAGTAGTAGCTCGGGCAAATTTACCAAAGGGAATAGACAGCACATTTGAACGTGAAGAAATGCTGGTAGCACTTGATAAAGATGGACATCAGCTTAATGTCGTTATGGATCCAGTAACGGCATATATTACTATCCCAATTAACTTATCTAAAAAGAAGGTTAAGATAAATGTAACTTCGAAGAATGAATCTTCGACTCATGTTTATTCTTTAACTGCAAAGAAAGAAAATATTGAGATATATGGTGATGAAAATACGCTCAAGAAAATAACGTCTCTTCCTTTAAAGGTCGATTTAAGCGGTATTGATCATGATGTTACAAAAAATATCACACTTAAATTGCCAGATGGCGTTGTTAAGGCATCACCATCAGTAATATCAGTTCGTATAAAAGTAACTGATGCTACTGCTAAAAAAGAATAAAACAAGGAAAGGTTGTTAAAAATTATGCTTAAATATTTTGGAACAGATGGTGTACGGGGGGTTGCTAATGCTGGCTTAACTCCAGAGATGGCTTTTAAATTAGGTCGTGATGGAGGATACGTTCTTACTAAGGATAAAAAGGATGGAGAAAGAGCTAAGGTATTAGTTTCTCGTGATACACGTATTTCTGGACAAATGTTAGAGTATGCATTGATTTCGGGTTTGCTTTCCGTCGGAATTGAAGTTTTAGAAGTTGGTGTAATTACTACTCCTGGTCTTTCTTACTTAGTACGTGCACAAGGTGCAGATGCTGGTGTTCAAATTTCAGCTTCACATAATCCAGTTGAAGATAATGGAATTAAATTCTTCGGCAGTGATGGCTTGAAGCTATCTGATGCTAAGGAAGAAGAAATTGAAAAATTAATTGATGCACCTGAAGATAAACTTCCACGTCCTTCTGCAGAAGGTTTAGGAACTGTAACGAATTATCATGAAGGTGCATCTAAGTACTTACAATTTATTGAAAATACTTTACCAGAAGAATTAAGTGGAATTAAAGTTGTTGTAGATGGCGCTAATGGTGCTGCTAGCGCATTGATTTCAAGATTATTTGCTGATATGGGAGTTGACTTTACTACCATTGCAACTCATCCAGACGGTTTAAACATTAATGATCATGTGGGTGCAACTCATACTAAGAAATTACAAGAAGAAGTTGTAAAACAAGGTGCTCAATTAGGTTTAGCATTTGATGGGGATGCTGATCGTTGTATTGCTGTCGATGAAAATGGTAACGAAGTTGACGGTGATCACATTATGTACGTTATTGGCTCATATCTTGCTGATCATGGTCGCTTAAAGAAAGATACAATTGTTACAACTGTAATGAGTAACCTTGGTTTTACAAAGGCTTTGGAAAGACGTGGCCTTAAAAATATAAGAACACAAGTTGGTGACCGTTATGTTTCAGAAGAAATGAGAGCTAATGGTTATAATCTTGGTGGAGAACAATCCGGTCACGTTATTATCAGCGACTACCACAACACCGGTGATGGGATGCTTACGGGATTACATTTATTATATGTAATGAAGGATACCGGTAAATCCCTCAGTGAATTATTGAGTGACTTTAAAGAATACCCACAACGTTTAATTAATGTTCCTGTTGAAAATAAAAAAGACTGGAAAGAACATAAACGCATTACTGAAGCCATTGAAAAGGTTGAAAAAGAATTAAGTGATGAAGGACGTATTTTTGTTCGTCCATCTGGAACTCAGAGTTTGCTTCGTGTAATGACTGAAGCTCCAACACAAGAATTAGCTGACAAGTACTGTGAAGAAGTTGCTAAGGTTGTTGAAGAAGAAATGGGTTCAAACTAATTATTTTTGGCTTTATTTAAAATTTAATATGGTGATGGTGTTCACCAATTTAACCGATTAATATTTGACGACGCCTACTTTCTTGTATCAACAGGGAGGTAGTGTCGTCTTTTTTTATGCATTTTTGTATAATAGAAAGGAGAGTAACCGATTACATAAGGAGAAAAACTAATGAATATAAAATTAATTGCTGTAGATCTTGATGGAACATTATTAAATGATAAACAAGAAATAAGTGTTAAAACCAAGCAAGCACTTCAAAAGGCATCAAAGATGGGAATAAAAATAGTTCCTTGCTCAGGTAGACCATTTCCAGGTATTAAGGACTATCTTAATGAATTGGACTTAAAGGATTCTACTCAGTATGTGGTTGCATTTAATGGAGCTTTAGTGTTAAATTCTCAAGGAAAAGCAATCGTTGAAGAACTGTTAAGCTATAATGATTTTATCTTTTTTGAAAAGATTGCTGATAAATTACAAGCAAATTTTCATATTGAAGTAAGAGATAAGTTTATTACATTAGATCATTTTATTAACTATTATCTATCACGTGAAAGTTGGTTAACAAGAATGCCAATAGAGGTTTCTGAACTAAAAGATATTTCGGAAGATATTAAATTTACTAAGGCAATGTTTTCAGGATCTCCAGCTGAAATGAAGAATATTTATGGGAATTTATCAGAGGAAGTATTTGAAAGATATAATGTCTCAACTTCAGATGAAACTTTGATTGAGATTAATTCTAAGCATGCATCTAAAGGAAATGCTTTAAAAGAGTTAGCTAAAAAACTAAATTTAAAAGAAGATGAAGTAATGATTTTTGGTGATCAAACTAATGATATTTCTATGTTTGATGTGCCGGGATTCTATAAAGTAGCTATGGGAAACGCGGTTTCTGAGATAAAAAAGCGTGCTAATTTTATAACTAAAACAAATAATGAAGACGGAATAGCGTATGCATTAAGAAGGCTGGTTTTTAATGAATAGACGATTGAAAAATTATTTAAGTGTAGGGATTTTTGCTTTTTTTGGAGGCGGACTGCGAGCCTATTTAAATTTAATCTGGTCACAGACTGGAACTTTGACTGCTAATATTATCGGCTGCTTTTTATTGGCATTTTTTACTTATTTTTTTGTTGAATACCGAGAAGGAAGAGATTGGCTAGTTACTGGACTAAGTACAGGATTTGTTGGTTCCTTTACTACTTTTTCAAGTTTTAATTTAGATACTCTTAAGCAATTAGAAAGTGGGATGAATAGTCAAGCAACTATTTATTTCTTTAGTTCGATCTTTATTGGTTTTTTATTTGCTTATTTGGGAATGTTAGTAGGTAAAAGAACAGGTAGAAAGTTGGCAGAAAAAGCATGATAACAGTTTTAACAGCCGGATTCGGAGCTATTTGGGGAGCAATTTTAAGATATGGCATTACTAACTATGGTAAAAAACATTGGTCTGAGAAATTTCCGTACGCAACGCTATTAATAAATCTTACAGGAGCATTTTTATTGGGATTTATTTTTTCTCGTAAATTCTCACCCTTTATCTATGCTTTGATTGGAACAGGAGTATTAGGCGGTTATACAACATTTTCAACGTTAAACGTTGAATTGCTGTCTCATTGGCGAGATCGTAATTACAGTGTATTCACCCTATATGCATTGCTATCATATGGTGGTGGCTTAATTTTAGTATTTTTAGGATATAAAGTAGGTACTTTGATTTAGATCTCAATAAAAAAAGAATGTATCAGATTCCGATACATTCTTTTTTTGATAGTTATTAATTTTGATTTTTAATCGAAACTTTTCCTACTTTGCTTGAAATATCAATTAAATTAGTTGAATCTTCCTTACCAACATAGCCTTCAATTTTATCGTAATCATCGTTTCCGTAAATAATGGCATCAAGAGGAAAATCAGTTGGACCAATTTTTTTGGTATTAATTTTGAATTTGAAAAATATTGCCGGTGGGACATTAACCGATATATTACCAACTTTACTTTGAATTGATAAATTAAATTTAGACTTTTCAGCCAGTGATAAGTTAATTTTTCCCACATCAGATTTAATATTACCACTTCCAGTAAGATTATTTAGAAGCATTAATCCGGTATCGGTTACTAAATCTATATTCTCACTTGTAAGCCTATTTACAACGATCTTGCCACTTTTAGTATCCACAAAAAAGTTTTTAGTATTAATATTTTCTAATTTCATATTCCCACTGATTGTGTGATAAGATATTTCTTCTTTTGCATTCACATCATTACTGCTCAGTATTCCTGAGTGACCATTAACATGAAAGACATTAGCGGAAGTATTAGAAATGACAATGTCTCCGGATTTTAAGTCTGCTTGTACTCGTTTAAGAGTAGAGTGAGCTAATAGAAAATCTCCTGAAACCGCAGTTACATCTACCATACAATAATTAGAAATTTTATTAATATAGACATCCCCACTTTGATTACGAATAGTTAGAAAACTGGTGAACTCTTTAGGTAAAAATAGCAAAGTTTTATTTTTAAAAATACCAACTAGTTTGCGAGGGCCTTGGGTAATTTTTAAAACATTTCCAACTTTTTCAACCGTTGAGTGTAGGTTTTCAATATCGCGAGACATAAAGTCATGTACGATTAGTTGGGAAGAATTAGTTGGTAAAACTAAAATATCACCCAAGCGGTAGTTAAGATGAATTTCATCAATTTGATTTAATTTTATCTTTAGTTCATTGACTAGTTTTGAATCGAAAATTTTGGCGAAAAAATCATTATATTTTACATAGTCATTTTCTTCTAAACTTTTTAGTTGAGAAAGCATGGTATCAAGATCTGTTAAGTTTAAAAGTGCTTTTTGTTCTGCTTCAACTTGACTAGCACCATGCTGAATTTCTTTTTTTATTAAGTTTTTAATTTTTTTACTTAAAGTATTTTGTAAAGGTTTATTTTCTTTAATATGAGGAAATTTATTGAAAAATTCTTTTAGTTTTTCATCAATCATGCTGAACTCCTTTGATATTTGTTACACTTTTATTATATAGCACTAAAAAATCTATGAATTTACTTTATTAAGTGTAAAAAATAATCTTAAAATTTTCATTAGGAGAAAAAATTGAAATTTGTAAAATGGATTTGGAGATTGGTTGTAGTTGGGCTCATCTATATATCATTAAGTTTAACTTTAACCAGTCCCGTAGAATTAAAAGTAGACAGCACAGCCGGCTTAGTAAAAAGTTCTATTAATAAGGTTGTTGATCAAGCAAATAATAGTGATTTACAAATGGGTGTTAGTTTTCTGCAAGATTCAGGTATTGAAGATACACTCTTGTCGCAGCTGCCTAAAAATATCGAATTAAAGACGTCTTATCAAGGCTTAAATCAATTAAGCACTAATTATTTGGCTAATGATAAGTTAACGGATGCCGATCTGAATTTAAAGAATGATACGCAGCAGGAGCAAGTTTTTAATCAAGTCATATTACAATTGGTAAATGAACAGTTGAGGCAAAATTCTGATTCAGTAAAACAGGCTGCTGAGATTTATCATTTAATTTACTTCTTGTTGATTGGACTGTATATTTTAGCAATGGCTTTAGCTTTGTTTGGAAAAAAAGTAGCCCTTATTCCACTTTTAATTGCGGCTATTGGATCATATGGTGTTTTATCTTATGCAGCCCAGATTGCCACGAGTTCGCTGCATGAAAGTGTGTATAGCGGAATTAATGTAAGCCTAAGCAGTGGATTAACACAAGCTTTAATTACCGCAATTATTGCGGCTGTAGGCTGTCTATTTATTAAAATTAAGCAGAAGCGGGAATAAAAATGCTATTTAAGACAAGTGATAATGTAGAAATTAATTACCAATTAACCGGAAAAGGAAAAATAATTGTTTTAGTTAATGGTTTTGGAGCCTATCAAGAAATATGGTCAGCACAAGTACCATTTTTAAATAAACTAGAGTATCAAGTTTTAACCTATGATCACAGAAATATGGGAAAAAGCCAACGAACAGAAAAAGGCCATACTATTGAGCGTTTGACACAAGATTTGAATGAACTGACATCATTTTTGAAAATCAAACAAGCTATTTTTATAGGACATTCAATGGGGGCTTCTATCATCTTTTGTTTAATGAAAAATAATCCAAAGCTAGTTAAACAAACATTGTTAATAGATCAGTCACCTAAAATGCTTAATGATGAAAATTGGAAATATGGCTTTATGGATTATACAAAAGAAAATTATTTAAAAAAATGCCAAGAAAGACCACGGGTTCATGAAACATATAATGGCTTGAATAATAATGTGTATGCTAAGTTAATGAAGGCCAAGAAAGCCAATCCATTTAATAGAAAAGATAATGTAGATTTGCTTGAAAATCATATGTCATTAGATTGGCGAAAAGTTTTAGAAACAACAACAATTCCAACTACTTTTTTTGTTGCAAAGGAAAGTCCTTATTATCGAGAGGGATATGAAAAGAATCTTAAACAAAAGAATAGCCGAATAAATAGCTTTATTATGTCACCGACGGGACATGTAATTATGGCGGAAATTCCACAGCAATTTAATATAAAGTTAAAAGATATTTTAAAGTAAAAAAGAGGGTCTCTTATTAGAGGCCCTCTTTTTAATAAACTAAATTAGTCTAGTTTTTTATTAATATTTGCCAAATTCTGATAATTTTCTGTCATCCATTTTATGTAACTTGTATCGTTGGGGAGGGTTTCACGAACTTGTAAGATTGGAATATTTTTTGACTTAGCTCTTTTTACAAAATTATTAACAGTTGAACTGCTTACTTGAGAATTTTTAACAAAGAAAGAAATTCCACGATTATTAATTGTTTGGTTCATTTGATGAATAATTTTGGCATTTGGATCTGTTTCATTTTCAATTGCTTCTTCAAAAGCTTTATCACCAATCTTAAAGTGAGTAGCATTTAAGGCATAGTCAAACACTGGCTCGCTGACATATACTGGCTTTTGTTTTGCACCATCAATAGAATCTGCAATTTTTTGTATCTTATTGATTTTTGCAAGATATTTTTTTCCATTTTCTTTGTAGTAAGCTGCATGTTTTTTGTCTATTTTAGAGAGTCGCTCTACTAAATAGTTAACATATTTTTTAGGCATGTTTAAATCAAACCAAATATGCGGATTTGCGCCATTTTTTAGATTCATTAAATCTTCGCCAACTAAAACAGCGGACTTATTAGTTGATTTTGCAAGTTTAGGAAGCCAAGAATCATAGCCCAAACCGTTAGCAACAACAATTTTTGCATTTTGAACTTTTTTTGCGTCTGCAGTTGTTGGTTCAAAGTCATGTGGATCAGTAGCACTGTTAGTAATAATAGCAGTTGCTTTGCCATATTTTCCTAAGACATTTTGTGCGATATCGGCATAAACATTAGTACTTGTTACGATAGAATTTTTATTTGATGAATTTTCTTTTTTTGAGCAGCCAGTAAGAATTAAAACAAGACTACTAATTGCAAAAAAGAAAGCAAAAATCTTTTGATAATGTTTTCTCATTCTATATATTTATCCTTTCGAATTATGTTGTTTAGATCTGCATTCAATATAAATCATAGCAGAATTTACTAATATTTTTTAATTTGCTAATTTATTTTTAGTAATTCGACTTAGTAAGCTTGTGTTATAGTAGAAAGAAATTGTGAATTAAGGTTGATAAAAAATGAAAGCTACAATATATATAACGGGTAGTATTGCTGCATATAAGGCAATTAGTGTTGTACGTGATTTTCAAAAAGAAGGACATGAAGTAAGAGTAGCGATGACCGAAGAGGCAGTTCATTTGATTGGAACACAAACTTTAGCTGCTTTAACGAAGCAACCAGTATTAACTGATCTCTGGAAGGAGAGTAGAGCTGATAAGATCCAGCATATTGAATTGGCCGACTGGACTGATATTGCGGTTGTAGTTCCGGCAACAGCTAACTTTATTGCAAAAATAGCCAATGGGATAGCAGATGATGCTGCAAGTACAACGTTTTTAGCAACTGCTGCACCTAAATATGTTATTCCGGCAATGAATAGCCATATGTGGAGTAATCCCGCATTTCAAAGAAACTTACAGCAATTAAAGCAAGATGGAATCTTTGTAATGGATCCTGATACTGGCCGTTTAGCTGAAGGATATAATGGTAAGGGAAGAATGCCTGAACCAGCAGCAATCATGAACTGGGTAAACTCATCTCTTCAAGTAAATGATGAATTAGCTGGTAAAAAAGTTGCAATTACTGCTGGCGGAACTGTCTCCCCACTTGATCCTGTTCGTTATTTAGGAAATCGCTCTAGTGGAAAGATGGGACTGGCCTTAGCAAATGCAGCTCTTACGGCTGGTGCAGAAGTTGTTTTGATTGTAGGACATGTTTCAGTTCCTATTCCTGCATCATCAAAAATGACAGTTATTCATGTAGAAACGACTGAAGAAATGCTTGCAGCTGTGAAGAAAGCTTTTTCTACTGCGGATGCTTTAATTATGGCGGCTGCTGTAGCGGATTATGAGCCAGTGAACTACATAGATCATAAAATTAAAAAGCAAGATCAAGGAGATAAACTAAAAATTTATTTAAAAGAAACTCCTGATATCTTAAAAACAATGGGAAGTTTAAAGCAAGAGCAGCAAGTTGTGGTTGGTTTTGCAGCTGAAACAAATGATTTACTCGAAAATGCGACTAAAAAGTTGAAAAATAAAAATGCAGATATGATTGTGGCCAATAATGTTAGTCAGGGAGTATTTGGAAGCGATAGGGATAAGGTTACGGTATTAAGAAAAGATAAAGCAAATGAAAATATCGCAGAGACAACTAAAGTAGAAATAGCTAAGAAAATAATTACTTTAGTTGCTGAAGAGCTTGAAAGTAGGAAAGTTATAAAATGAAAAAAACTTTGTTAACTAAGCGAGAAATTATTTTTGTATGTTTAATGATTGCTGTATTACTGGGATTGTTTATTTCTAGTTCAATGACTTATCATGAGCAAGAGATGTCACCGGGATTTATACATCGTCATTTTCCAATTATTGAAAGAATAGTAGGAAATTGGAATATTTATTATGGTGGACGATGGCATAATGCAGTTTTGGACAATGGTGAAGCTGGAATGACACAGTTTGTAATGAGAAAATTTGCTCACTTTTCATCTTATTTTTTATTGGGCCTATTTGCTTGTTTGGGATTAGATCGATTGTTTAAGAAATGGTGTGGTCCTTTATTTATTTGGCTAGGTATTATTGGTTTGGCTGGATTAGACGAATTTCACCAGTATTTAACTGGAGACAGAACACCTAGTGTTCATGATGTAGCGCTTGATTCAGCTGGTGCACTTTTAGCGATCTTAATTTGTATTTTTGTTTATTGGCTTAGACATCGTGCAGAAAAAAGTAATTCCTAGATTGAATTTAAACCTTTAGTGCGTTATGATTGACAAGGTTAACTATATTAAATAAAAAGAAAGAAGGATTCTTATGTCAGGACATTCAAAATGGCACAATATTCAAGGCCGCAAGAATGCGCAAGACGCTAAGAGAGGTAAAGTTTTCCAAAAATTATCTCGTGAAATTTATATGGCTGCAAAGAGTGGTGGTCCTGACCCTTCAGGAAATCCTACTTTACGTATGGTTATGGATAAAGCACGTGCAGCTAACATGCCTAAGACTAACATTGAACGTGCTATTAAAAAGGCTGAAGGTAATTCAGATGAACATTATGATGAAATTACCTACGAAGGTTATGCACCAGGTGGTGTTGCAGTTTTAGTTGAAGCTTTAACTGATAACAAGAACCGTACTGCTTCTGATGTTCGTGTTGCCTTTACTCGTAATGGTGGTTCTCTTGGTGCAACTGGTTCTGTTGCTTACATGTTTGACCGTAAGGGTTACCTTGTAATTGATCGTTCAACTACTGACGCTGATGAAGATCAAGTTTTGCTTGATGTTATGGATGCTGGTGGAGACGACTTGGAAACTAGTGATGATGCATTTGAAATCTACACTGATCCTAAGCAATTTACTGCTGTACGTGATGCATTGGAAAAAGCTGGCTATAAGTTAGCTAATGCAGAATTAACTATGATTCCACAAAACACCACTCCAGTTCCAGCAGATAAGAAAGAGCAATTTGCTCATTTAATTGATGCATTAGAAGATAACGATGACGTTTCTAATGTATATACTGCTGCTGCAGATGATGATGAATAATAATTTATCGCAAAATAGATCTAAAATTATATTTTAGGTCTATTTTTTTGGACTGACCTTTAGGTCAGTCCATTTTTTTTGCAAATTATTTTGAATAATAAAAAATAATTTTGATTTTTTGCGTACTAATAAATATAAAGTAAAAGGAGGGATTAAGAGTGAATGAGATGTCGGAAAGAATTTTAGAAGAGGCGATTGAAAGACATGCTAGTGATATTTTTATCTTTCCTATTATCAATGGATACGAGGTAAAAATTCGAACTGCAATGGGTTTAGATAAAATTCAAGAGTTAAGTCGACATGGTGGAAGAGAGCTCTTAAATTATTTTAAGTTTCAAGCACAGATGGATATTTCTGAACGGCGTAGACCCCAGGTAGGAGCGTATCAGATCGAGTTTAAAAGAAAAAAGATATTTTTACGTTTTTCTAGTGTTGGAGAATTTGCCGGAGCTGAATCTTTAGTAGTTAGGTTGATTTATGGAGAAAAGAATAATAATTACTTTCTTCCGGAGCAGTTTAATTTAATTAAAAAACTTACCAATCAACGTGGATTAATAGTTACAAGTGGGCCAACAGGATCGGGAAAAACTTCAACCATGTATGAGTTAGCGCAAGTGATTGGAAAAAATAAAGTTGTAATGACTATTGAAGATCCAGTTGAAGTGTGGAATCCAGACTTCTTACAGACGCAGGTGAATCTAATTGCGGGGATTACATATCCCGATTTGTTGAAAGCAGCTTTACGGCATAGACCGGATATTTTAATTATTGGTGAAATTCGAGATCAAGAAACGGCAAAAATCAGTATTAATGCGGCGTTAAGCGGACATTTAGTGTTAGCTACTATTCATGCTAAGACGGCTTTGCAAACAATATCCCGTCTTGAAGGATTAGGTATTACTAAAGATGAACTGAGCAATTGTTTAACGGCGGTTTCTTATCAACGATTATTACCTATAAAAGATAAGAATGATGTTGCTTGTTTAATGGATATTGGATATGGAGAAATGCTTAATCAAGCCATCACTAATAACGATAAACGTAGTAATTTGCATGATTGGCAGAATAGTTTAAATCAATTAGTAAAACGAGGAAAGATTAGTGAAAAAACTCAGCAACTTTTTGAAGAAGGATAAGTTAAATAGTGCTGACCAATTGATTTTTATTGATTATTTAAGGCAAGCTTTAATTAATGGATATTCCTTGAATGCTAGTTTGAGACTATTACCAAAAATTTGGAGGGGTAATTCTCGTCAACTTCTTTATGTAAATCAACGAGTAGAAGAAGGAAGTCAGTTAGGGGATGTACTGCAAGAAGTGGGATTTTCTAGTACTTTAGCTGCCCAAATAAATCTAGCAATTATTGATGGAAATCTATTATCTTGCTTAGATCAAATGAGTAAGCTTATTCGATTAAAGAATAAGCAATTAAAGAAATTAAAGGGAGAATTAGCCTATCCAGCGCTTTTAGTTGGGATGATGGTTACCTTGCTAATTTGTATGCAAACATTTTTAAAAACAGAAATGTCTGATAATGACTGGACTAGCAATGTAATGCTTGGTGGTCTAGTACTTTTAGTCATAGTAGCAGTATTTTTTATTAGTAAAACAATTAGATTACTTAATAAACAAGATTATTATGCTCTTAAAAAACTAACAAATTTACCTATGATTGGAGCTGTTTTACGGTTATATGTTCATTATCTAGTTGTGTCTGATTTAGCAGTTTTATTAATTAATGGTTTTTCACTACAAAAAATCTGTCAACTTACTGCTATGCAACCTGATAGGTCATTACAACAAGTTATCGGAATAAAAGTAAAAGATCAACTAGAAAAGGGTACTGAAATTAAAGAAATTATTGAGCAAGAATTTTTCATACCTAATAATTTGGTCATGCTTCTAGAAACTGGAACAACTAGAAAGGAAATTGGAAAGCGTGCCTTATTACTTAGCAAGACACTTTTTTATGAACTGAATCTAAAATTGAATAGCCTAATTCTCAATATCCAACCAATATGCTTTATTTTTATTGGGATTTGTATTTTAGGGATGTATTTAAAGATATTAATGCCGATGTATCACTTAATGGAAACTATGTAGAGGAAAAATAAAATGAAAAAATTAAAACAATTTATTATAAAAAATAGGCAAGTAAAAGGATTTACTTTAGTAGAAATGGTAATTGTAATTGCTATCATTGCAATGCTAATTTTGCTGATTGTGCCAGGACTAAGCAAACAAAAAGATAGAGCTACGAGTAAGACTGATGAGGCTTTAAGAACAACAATTGAGACACAAAGACAGCTGGCTGAAGATAATGGAGATGGAACTTCCTTAGAAGACCTTGTAAAGAAGGAGTATATTTCTCAAAAGCAAAAAGAAAGATATGAAAAATTACAACAAAAATGATTTTTAAAAAATTAAGAGGATTTACTTTAATTGAAACTGTAGTTACATTAGCAGTGGTTTGTCTTCTAGTCTTGATGCCAACCCTTTATGTTAAAAATATCAAGGAACAAGTGGTTTTAGATAATAGTACACGTCAAGTGAAATCCACCATTGATAAGTATTTACATCTGGCCACAGTAAAAAAGAAATCATATTTTTTGTCATATTTTGATAATAATTCTTCGATTCAAATAAAGGAGCCGCATCAGGTTTCACAAGTTTATTTAGATAAACATATTAGAGTTTACAATTTTGATAATCTTTACATTAGTAATCGGGGAACAATTTCACCAAGGACGATTACGATTAAGAATGGTAAGAAAGAAAAGAAAATAAAAATACAAATGACATGGGGAAGAATGGTTGAAGAATAAAAGGATAAAAGGATTTGTTTTCTGGGAAGCATGTTTAGGATTTACAATTGCTTGTTTGGGAGTAATTTTATTAGGCTTGACACTTAAGCAAAATAGGCAAACGGAAAAACAAATTGAAAAAAGAGTAGATAAATCCTATGCTGAATATATTTTTAAACATAGTGATAAAAAAACATTATTAGTCCATGATCATGTCTATTATAGGTAAAAATAATGAAAAGAATAAAAGGTTTTACTTTATTAGAGGCAGTTTTTGCAATTGCGGTTACGATTTTATGTGCGCAAATACTTTTTGGACTCGTAAATACACTTAGAAAAATTAATCATCAAAAAAGTGGAATAGATGAAATTGCATATAGTTATGTACAAGTAAATAATTTTTTAAAAGAAAGTGGGCATGTTGAAGTAAGTACAACTGGATCAGACCCAACTAAAATTATTCTCAGAAAATTTTCTGATAAAAAGAAGAATGATCCAACTTATGAGACGTATGTGATTGATTTAAGCTCAAATGATACTTTAAGAATGCGGACAGATGAGGGTGGACATATGCCTCTACTTTTTAAAGTTAAAAAAATTAGATGTTCTACGTCAAAAGATTCATTTACAATCCTGATAACTGAAAAAGATGGTAGACAAAGTGAAATGTATTTTAAAACAGATTTACCAGAAAAAAAGGAAGTGAATCCAGCTGATGAGAAAGAAAAAAAGAGTTAATCGAGTAAACGGGAGTGTTTTGGTTAGTAGTTTACTGCTTATTAATATCTGTATTACTTTTACGTTAATGTACCAGCATACTTTTACTGAAAATATGGAAAGCAATCTTTCTTTAATAAATTATTTCTCTAAGTAATAAGGAGTGCTTGCTAGTATTTGAGGATACCTATAGAATATTAGAAGGAATATTAAAGAAGGAAGAAAAATGCAAAAAGTAGAAGAATTGTATCCAAAATTTCAGGCAGCTATTGAGCATTTACAAAAGGCTCTTAATGTTTCTTTTTCATCTGCATTGACGGAAACCTTTGATAATTTAGAAAACGGAAAGATCAAAGTTGAGTCAGGTGCTCCCGATAAGGAAACTGTAGCTGAATTGACTGAAGAATATCGTCAATTAGATTATGATAATTTGCCACGGGCATTGAAAGTACAAATATTTACTTTATTAGCTTTAAAAGCCATTACTCAAGATGCTCGTGACTATAACTTGATGCCTACACCATCGGTGGTCGCTACAATAATTGCTTTGATTTGGCAAAAAATTGTTCCTACTGGTAAAAAAACTGTGGTTGATCCAGCCATTGGAACTGGAAATTTACTTTATTCAGTAATTAGACAGTTAATACAAGAGAATCATTCTCAAAATAATTACAATCTAATTGGAATTGATAACGAGGAATCTCTCTTAGACTTGGCTGATATTGGTGCGCATCTTGAAGATTTAAAGATTGATTTGTATTGCCAAGATGCATTAGATCCATGGATGATTCAAAAAGCTGATGTGATAGTAAGTGACATACCAGTTGGTTACTATCCACTAGATAACAATGCTCAACGTTTTGAAAATCATGCTAAAGAGGGACATTCTTTTGCTCATACTTTGTTTATTGAACAAATTGTGAATAATCTTAAGCGTGACGGATTTGCATTTTTGGTGGTACCAAAGTTATTATTTACAGGTAAGGGATCGACTGAATTTATGACTTGGTTAGCTAAAAAAGTAAATATTCAAACAATTGTTGATTTGCCTGATGATATGTTTTCAAGTAAAGTTCAGCAAAAATCAATTTTAGTTTTCCAAAATCATGGTGAAAAAGCTGTAGAGCGTGAAGTATTGGTAGCTAAGTTAGATTCTTTAAAGAAAACAGATTCTCTAGTAGCATTTAATATGAAATTAAATGACTGGTATCAAAACGATAAAAAATAATTTATATAGAGGTATATAAAATGAAAAAAGTTTTAGCAGTAAACTCAGGTAGCTCATCATTTAAGTACAAATTGTTCTCTCTTGATAATGAAGAAGTAATTGCATCTGGTATGGCTGACCGGGTAGGATTACCAGGCTCTGTTTTTACTATGACTTTATCTGATGGTAGTCAACATGATGAACAAAGTGATATTGCTAACCAAGAAGAAGCTGTTCAAAAGTTACTTAGCTGGCTTAAAAAATATAATGTTATTGATTCCTTAGAAGATATTGCGGGCGTAGGTCACCGTGTAGTTGCTGGTGGAGAAGAATTTACTGATAGTACAGTAATTACTGAAGATAATCTTTGGAAAATTTATAATATGAGTGACTATGCGCCTTTACATAACTCAGCTGAGGCAGATGGTATTTATGCCTTCATGAAAGTTTTGCCTAATGTACCAGAAGTTGCTGTTTTTGATACTTCTTTCCACCAAACTTTAGATCCAGTTCAATATTTATATTCAGTACCTTATAAATACTATGAAAAATTCCGTGCTAGAAAATATGGTGCTCACGGAACTTCTGCACGTTATGTTTCTCGTCGTACAGCAGATCTTTTAAATAAGCCTGTAGAAGATTTAAAGATGGTTATTTGCCATTTAGGAAGTGGTGCATCAGTTACTGCTATTAAAGATGGAAAATCTTTTGATACTTCAATGGGATTTAGTCCTGTTGCAGGAATTACGATGAGTACCAGAAGTGGTGATGTAGATCCTTCTTTACTTCAATTTATTATGAAAAAGGGAAACATTACTAGTTTTAACGAAGTTATCAAGATGTTGAATACCGAATCTGGTTTATTGGGTCTTTCAGGAATTTCACCAGACATGAGAGATATTGAAAAAGCTATCAAAAATGGTGATAAGCAAGCTCAACTTACAAAAGATATATTCATTAATCGAATTGTTCGTTATATTGGTGCCTACATGACTGAAATGGGCGGATTAGATGTTTTAGTCTTTACAGCAGGTATTGGGGAACATGATGCAAGTGTAAGAAAGCAAATTATGGATGGTCTTACTTGGCTTGGTCTTGAATATGATGAAGAAGCCAACAAAGCTAATCATGAGGGTGTGATTACTACACCAAATTCAAAAATTACTGCTATGATTGTTCCAACAAATGAAGAATTAATGATTGCACGTGATGTTGTTCGTTTAGCGAAATTAGATAGGTTAAACAAATAAGGTTAAAATCAAAGTTATAGCATTTTAATAGGGACTGTGATATCATTGAAACATCTGGGGATGTTTTGGGATTCGACAGGCGTAGATTCGCGTTGACTGCGATTCGTAGGTCACGTCTACGTTAAAAACGTCACAGTTAAATTATAACTGCAAATAACGAAAATTCTTACGCAGTAGCTGCTTAGTCAGCCTGCGTGATCCAAAGATGGATTGCTCGTGTCTATCTACGGGTCTTACCATTTAACGAGCTACGTTTAACTACTTACCTTAATAGTTAGAAATAAGATTCTTAGGTTAGTTTTGATAGTTTAGCCCTGTTATATGGCGTTTTATCAAAGCGAATTTTAAGTAATATAACTATGATCGTAGATGTTAACGACGAAATACGTTTGGACAGGGGTTCAATTCCCCTCATCTCCATAAATAAAAGCCTGTAAGTTAAATACTTACAGGCTTTTATTTATGTATGTATTAATTGCTATGTTGAAGATTCAAGAATGTGATTAGCAAATTCTGTTTTGAAATAAAACTGATAATCGTTTAACATTCGGCACTAATAAAGGATTTTCTCTAAATCTATACAATTTTTTCTAAATTTTATTTATTTTTTTATAAAAAGATGATAGGCTTTTAGATGAAATGTTAAACGCTTAACATGTAGGAGGAGAAAAGATGTTGGAAAATAAAAATCATAAAAAGATATCTTTAAGCGGAAAATCTTTGTTAATGGGAACCTTGTCTACAGCAGCAATTATATTAAGTGCATCAACTGCAAATGCTGCGACTAATGAAAGTAATACTACAGCTAGTCAGAATCAAACTACTTCACCCACTAATGTAGAAACTAAAAATACAAATAATAGTCAAAGTATTCAAAGAAATGAAAAAGTTGCTAATCAAGCAGCAGAAGCACCAGTAGGTAGTGCCCCAGTCTTAGATACTCCTTCTTCGGCTACGGATACTACACCTGGGACAGATTTAAGTAATAATGGTTCGGAGTCAGTAATTACCGATAATTCCAAGAAGAATGATTCTAAAAAAAAGGATACAACACAAGATATTTCTGAAAAACCTGAGTTAAAAGGAAAAATAAAAGATATTGTTAAAAATTCTGGTATAAATGCGGATGATCTAAACAGTGATCAAATTAATAATCTAAATAAAGTTACATTTGAAGGGAATCCAGAAGACGGAACTAAATTAACGCTAAATGATTTAGACGTAATCGGACAAGCTCTTGTTGAAAGAAATCCTAAATATGCAGTTCCATATTTCAATGCCAAGGAAATAAAGAATATGGATGCTGCGGTAACTAAAGATGCGCAGACCGGTAAAACTGAAACATTGGAAATATGGGATTCATGGCCAGTTCAAGATCCTATAACTGGATATGTATCAAATTATAAAGGATATCAACTTGTTATTGCCATGATGGGGATGCCTAAAAAGAACGATAATCATATTTATCTTTTATATAATAAATATAATGACAATAATTTCTCGCATTGGCGTAATGCTGGATCTATCTTTGGTTATGAAGAAACTCCAGATTTACAAGAATGGTCTGGATCAGCTATTGTAAATAAAGATGACTCTATTCAACTCTTTTATACTAAGAATGATACTTCAAATGGTAAAATTAATGACCAACAATTAGCTACGGCTAATCTAAAATTAAGAGTTGATAATAATGGTGTTTCTATCGTTAGTGTCGACAATGATCATGTGATTTTTATTGGTGATGGCAAAAAGTATCAAACTTATGATCAATTTGCAAATGGCATTAATAGAAATAAGGATAATTATACTTTACGTGATCCACATGTGGTTGAAGAAGAAAATGGTGATCGTTATCTAGTATTTGAAGCAAATACTGGAAGTGATAATTATCAAGGAGATAATCAAGTTTATAACTGGACCAATTATGGTGGTAATGATAAGTTCAACGTCCGTAATTTCTTAGATTATTTTGATAATGATAACGATAAAGCACTCGCAAGTGCAGCTAATGGTGCTTTAGGTATTTTGAAGTTAAGTGGAGAACAAAATAATCCAATTGTTGAGCCAGAAAATGTGTACTCTCCTTTAGTAACTTCATTAATGGCCAGTGATGAAATGGAAAGACCTGACGTTGTCAAAGTTGGAAATAAATATTATTTATTTTCAGCTACAAGATTATCTCGAGGAACTAAAGGACGGATTACGCAACTTGCTAATAAGACTGTTGGAGATAACGTTGCTATGATTGGATTTGTTTCTGATCATTTGACACACGGATATGTTCCTTTAAATGGTTCTGGTGTTGTTTTAACTGCTTCTGTTCCATCAAATTGGCGTACAGCTACTTATTCTTATTATGCAGTTCCTATTGAAGGAAAAGAAGATCAACTTTTAATTACTGCATATATGACTAATCGTGGTGAAGTTGCCGGAAAGGGTAATAATTCTACTTGGGCACCAAGTTTCTTGTTACAACTTAATCCAGATAATACAACTACTGTTTTAGCTAAACTTACTAACCAGGGTGTCTGGGTTTGGAATGATAATAGTGAAAACGATAATATGAAGGGAACTATTAAGAGAGATTCTCAAAATAGTGCAGGTTTGTATGAAGAATGGGGAAAAGTTGTTGATTGGGATGTAATTGATAAACATAATTTGAAGACCCAAAAATCTGCAAATTCAAATCCAGATTCTTCTTCATCAGCTGTTCCTGAAGTTGCGACTGTTTCAGATGATCAAAGTAAGAGTTTAGTTAAGAAGAATACTCAATTAAACGCTACTCAATCTAAGCTTCCAAAGGCTGGAGCTAAGAATGATGTTGCAGCAGTTATTTTAGGTGCTGTAAGTTCAATGCTTGGTGCAATTGGTTTAGCAGGTGCTTCAAAGCGCAAACGTAAAAACTAAAATCTATAAATGAAAAAAGATGAGCTATTAGTTAGCTCGTCTTTTTTTGCTATAAATCTAATTTATCCTAGTATGAAAAACTATAAATTTTCTATAATGAATCAGAAAAGTAATATTGCTATGTAATTAAATCTATAGCATAAACATATATTTAAGTATGCATATCAAATATTAGACAATTACTTTTCATAATTTAGACTAAGTATTAAAAGAGTTAATTAAAAAGGAAAAATTATATGCAGGAAATTAAAGAAAAGTTTTTTGAAGGAGAGCATGCTCTATATGGTCTCTCTAATGCAATTTTAGAAAATGTTACTTTTGGTAATGGAGAATCTCCATTAAAAGAAACTAAAGACTTGGTAATAAAGAATAATATTTTTAAATATAAATATCCTTTATGGTATTCAGATAATATTAAAGTTACTGATAGTACATTTGAAACAATGTCTAGAAGTGGTATTTGGTACATTAATAATATCTCCATTAAAAACTCTAATTTACAAGCTCCTAAGCTGTTTAGAAGATGTAAACATATTTCATTAGATCATGTATTCTTTTCTGATGCAGAAGAAACGATGTGGACTTGTCAAGATATCACCATTAAAAATACGGAAATTAATGGTGATTATTTTGGAATTGTAAAAATATAACTTTGATTAATTGCCAATGAGATGGGGAATATTTAAGCTAGAATAGTAGGAATATTATTTTCAGAGATTGTACTATTGAGAGTAATCAAGGGCTTTGCTACATGAATCATGTCACTTTAGAAAGCTGTATTTTAAATCAAACAACTTTGGCCTTTGAAAAATGTAGTAACATTAACGCGACTATCGATAGTAAGATTACTAGCGTTAAAAATCCTATTTCTGGAGTAATTAAAGCTAAAGAGATTGATACATTAATTATTGATCCAAATAAAGTTGATCCAGAAGATACAGAAATCATTTCTGAAGAAATTATTGATAATAAATTATCAATTTTCCATCAAAATCAAGAGGATGAATAAATTTGAAATATGATTTTAAAACAGTTGTAAATAGTCGTCATACTGATTCAGTAAAATGGAATGTTAAGGATAATGAATTACCGATGTCAATTGCTGACATGGATTTTAAAACCGCACCGGAAATTATTTTAGCAATAAAAGAAAAAATAAAATTAGGAGCTTTTGGTTACGAAGAACCAGGGAAGGATTACTTTAATTCAGTAAGCAATTGGTATGAACTAGAGCATGGTGCAAAAGCTGAACCAAACTGGATGATTTTTGCTACTGGAGTAGTTCCAGCTATCTCATCAATTGTTAGACGTGTTTCTCATATCGGCGATAATGTATTAGTACAAGAGCCGGTTTACAATATTTTTTATAATTCTATTGAAAATAATGATCGCCATGTATTATCAAATGATTTAATTTATAGTAATGGCAAATATGAAATTAATTGGCAAGATTTAGAAGAAAAGCTGGCTAATCCCTTAACTACTTTGATGGTTTTCTGCAATCCGCATAATCCTCCAGGAATTGTATGGAAAAAGAGAGAAGTAGAAAGAATTTCGTCTCTATGCCAAGAAAATAATGTAATTCTTCTGTCTGATGAGATTCATGGGGACTTAGTGCGTAATAACGTCAAATATACACCTGCTTTTTCAATCTTAAGAAGCAATGTAATTAGTTTAGTGTCTCCAAGTAAAACTTTTAATGTTGCCGCTCTTCATGCCGCAACTGTGATTATTCCTGATAATAATTTACGTGATATCATTAATCGCGGATTAAATATCGATGAATTAGCTGAGCCTAATCTTTTAGCTATTCCAGCGACAATTGCCGCTTATACGGAAGGATTTAATTGGTTGCATGAGTTATTAGCAGTAATTGACAATAATTTCGCCTATGTCGAAAAGAAAATTACTAGCCAATTAGAAAATGTAGAAATTTCTTCTGGCCCGGCTACTTATTTAATGTGGCTAGATGTAAGCAAGATTTACTCATGACAGTTACAAATTAGCTGCATATCTTCGAAAAGAGACTGGTTTAATTGTGTCTGCTGGTAGTATATATCGCGGAAATGGTAATGAGTTTTTACGGATAAATTTAGCTTCTCCTAAGTCAATGGTAGAAGATAGAATCAGTAGGTTAATTATTGGAATTAAAAAATATTCAAAAAAATAGTTGAAAGTGGTTTCAAAGTCATCTCAAAAAGATATATACTTTTATTGAGGTGATTTTTTATGGAACCATTATTTTTAACACCATACTTTAGACCAAAAATTTGGGGTGGTCGTAAATTAAATACTGTTTTAGGATATGATATTCCTGATGGAAAGGTTGGAGAAGCTTGGGTAATTTCGGGCTATAAAGATGATGCGTCAACTGTGAATGCTGGTCCATTAAAAGGCAAGACATTACGAGAGGTATATTTAGAACACCCAGAGTTATTTGGCAATCCGAAAGCTAAGGAATTTCCTTTATTAGTTAAATTTTTAGATGCAAATGATAATTTATCTGTTCAAGTACACCCAGATGATGATTACGCTAGAATTCATGAAAATGATTCTGGGAAAACTGAAAGTTGGTATGTGCTTCATGCAGAACCTGGTGCTAAACTTATCTATGGGCACAATGCAAAAAGTAAGGAAGAACTTGAAAAGTGGATTAAAGATGGAAAATGGACAAAGCTTTTACGGTATGTACCAGTAAAAGAGGGAGACTTTTTATATGTTCCATCTGGTACGGTTCATGCTTTAACAAAAGGGATTATGGTTATTGAAACCCAACAATCAAGTGATGTAACCTATAGGTTGTATGATTGGGACCGAGTAGATAAGAAAACTGGTAAGAAGAGAGAGTTGCATATTAAGCAATCTCTTGATACTATTCAAGTACCACATAAAGCCCCGAAGCTGAAAATTACGTCAGAAACTGTTGGAGATGCTAAGATTACTACGTTAGCACAACCACCGATGTCACCACATTTTTATTTATGGCAGATTGATGTTGATGGAGATTTTGCTTGGAGTTTAAATGATCATCCTTATCTTCTAGTATCTGTAATTAAAGGTAGCGGTAAGTTTATTGCTGATGGTAAAGAGTATGATATTAAATTAGGAAGCAACTTTATTATTCCTAACGAAATGAAGAACTTTAGTTTTAGCGGTAACTTACGTTTAGTAATTTCAGCTCCGGGTAAAGAATAAATTTAAGTGAATGGAGTTGGTCAAATGATTTATATTGGTTGCGGGGTAATAATGTTTGTAATCGGGGTCATTTGGTTGATTGCTCCTTCGCCTAACCCTAATCGAATTTATGGATATATGTCCTATTTAGCTTCAGTTAATGAAGCAAGCTACCAGTATGCACAAAAAGTAGCTCGTAATTATTTTATGTTATTTGGTTTGATCCAAACTCTTTTAGGATTAGGAATTCATTTTTTGCATTGGGATCGCTACTTTTTAATTTGGTTGCTTACTTTTTATTTGTTTATCTTGGCTCCGATAATCTTAACTGAAAAGAAATTGCAGGCTTTTTTGCGTGCTCGGCATGAGTTGCCACATGATTATATTGAACCGGATAAGATTAAACATACTAGAGTAAAAGGATTTAAGGACAAATAATGCTAAAGATATTAATGGTTGAAGATGACAATTCTGTTGCGGAAATGATGAAAATGTTCTTTAGTAAAGAGCAGTGGGATGTAGATATAGCTAAAGATGGAGTAGAAGCTGTTGAAATGTTTAAGGCAGATCCAAGCTCTTATGATATCGTTACGCTAGATCTTAATTTACCTAAAAAAGATGGTATAGAAGTAGCAAAGGAGATTAGAGCTATTTCTATCTCAATACCGATCATTATGTTAACGGCTAGAGATTCAGAAACTGATCAGATTTTAGGATTGGGAATTGGTGCAGACGAATATGTTACTAAGCCCTTTAGTCCTTTGGCCTTAATAGCACGGATCAAGGCGCTATATCGCAGAAGCCATCTGGAAAAGGATATGCATGCTTCTAATGGCATAAAATATGATGTAGTAACTAAGCATTTAAAAATTTCGAAGGACCGTCGAGAAGTACGATTTGATGATAAAGTTGTTGAAGGTTTGACCCCTAAGGAATTTGATTTGCTTTATACTATGGCTCAAAAGCCAAAGCAGGTTTTTTCAAGAGACAAACTTTTAGAGCTAGTGTGGGGATATGAGTTTTTCGGTGAGGAAAGAACTGTCGATGCTCATATTAAAAAATTACGTCAAAAGTTAGAGAAAGCTGGTCCGCAAGTAGTTCAAACCGTTTGGGGTGTGGGCTACAAGTTTGATGATTCTGAGGTATAGAAGTTGAAGTTATTCTATCAAGAAATTTTAGGTTTTTTGCTGGTAATAATTACTAGTATTGTAATTATTGGCTCATCAACTATTCATTTTGCGACTATTCAAGCCTATTCTCAAAGTTACACTCGCTTAGAAGGATATGGAACTTCGATTGGAAAACTAGCTTTATCGAAAGATAATCCTAAACATGAATTAGATGCTAAATTTTTGAAAAATTTACAGATAGTAATGGAAGGCGAAGATGTAAATCTTCGCATTTTTAATAATAAAAATAGACAAGTTTATCCAGAAACTACAATGAACTGGGCTTTACCGCAAAAGTTGTTTAAACAATTAAAGAATGGTAAGACGATTCGCATTAGAAATGATCATGAGGATGGACGAGTAAGTTCTTTTTCAAATAAAGATGCATATACTAGTGTAATTGTTCCCTGGCGTAGTAAAGGAAAACTGGTGGGAGTAATCTGGATCGGTTCACGTGTGCAAAATGTGGAACAAATGATTGTACGAGAAAAGCATAATCTGTTGACAGCTTTACTTAGTTCTTTAGTTATTGGTGGGTTGATCAGTTTTATCCTGTCGTACTATATTTCAAGAAAGATTAAGCTTTTATCGAATGCTACTAAAAAAGTCGCACAGGGAGACTTTAATGTCCATCTAAAACACAAGGATACTGATGAGATTGATGATTTAGCACGTAATTTTAATATTATGGTTAATGCTTTAAAAGAATCAAACGATGAAATTAAGGCACAAGAAAAGCGACGAGAGCAATTTATGGCTGATGCTGCTCATGAAATGCGAACTCCGCTTACTACAATTAACGGTTTGTTAGAAGGGTTTGAATATGATGCTATTCCTGAAGAAGCCAAACCTAAGTCTATTGCTTTAATGCACAGTGAAACAAAACGATTAATTAGATTAGTAAATGAAAACTTAGATTACGAAAAAATTAGAAATAATAAAATTAGTCTGATTCAATCAAAATTCAATGCAACTGAAGTTTTAGCAAATTTATTAACACAAATGAAGCAAAAAGCTGCTCAAAAGAATGATGAGTTGATTTTAAATTGTCCGCAGCAAGTTGAAGTTTATGCAGATAAAGACCGTTTCACTCAGATAATGGTTAATCTAGTTCAAAATGCATTACAATTTACTGAAAATGGAAAGATTACAATTTCTGCTAAGAGGATTGAGCATGGCGCCCAATTTAAAATAGCCGATACAGGAATTGGAATGAATAAGAAACAAATGAAATACATTTTTGAAAGATTCTATAAGGCAGATCCATCGAGAGCGAAAATTGGCTCGGGAGAATCTGGCTTAGGACTTTCGATTGTTTTATCTCTTATTAAACAGCATGGCGGTAAGATTAACGTCGATTCAGAACCTGGAAAGGGTGCAACGTTTACGGTAACCTTATATGATAAGGGTTATAAGGAATTTATTAAAGACTAACAAAAAGGGTAGTACTTAAAAATATAAGTACTACCCTTTTTCTATTTATCGAGATTATCTTTTCCTGGAGAACTGTTTTGATTATTTTTATTTTTTTCACTTGTAGCTGATTGAATATTCTCAGGAATATTATTGATTTCATCCTTATCAATTTCTGAAGCATCAGTTGTATAGAGCTCAGTAGTTGTCCCCTTGTGCTGAGAATAAAGAGAAGTAGATTTGTTACCTAATTCTTTTCTTAATTGCAACATTTTTTGATAGTTAATTTTGTAGTCGAATTCGTTCGGATTAGTTGGAATAAAGCCAGCTGGAGTGTAGAACCGTAGCAGATTATGATTATTTAACAAATCGGAATAGTGAAGAGAGGTGCGTCCATACTCAACTAATTTAGCAATTTCAGCTTTTTGCTTTTTATTAAATTTAGTGATCTTTTCCCCAGTTTGATGATTGTAAATTGTTCCCTTAATACCTTTACCGCCAATAATTATATATTTCGGAGTAACAATAGTACCGTTTCTAAACACAATTACTTGTCGATATTGTTTGGAGAATAAATCCTGACCAAATTGAATATAATTTTTATTTGAAATTCCTAAAAGATGAAGTAACGTTGGGAGAACATCAATTTCACCGCTGAGCTTGTTATCAATTATCCCCTTAATTCCATTCATATGGATCATGAAAGGAACTTTTTGAAGTTCTGTTGTGTCATAAGATGTCCATTTACTAAAATCTTTACCTAATACTGGTGCAAGAGCAGATAATTCATCATCTGAACTACCAACACCATAATGGTCTCCATAAAGGATAACCATCGTATTTTTATCAAGGCCACTCTTTTTTAGATAATCAAAGAATTCTTTAACTGATTGGTCAAGATAATGCGCTGTTTCAAAGTAATTATTGATGGTTGTATTTGAAGTATTTGTAGTAGTAAAGTTATTATCTTTATCTTCTTGATCAAGTTGAAATGGAATATGATTAGTAACAGTCAAATACTTAACATAGAATGGTTGCTGAATCTGTTCAAGATACTTAATACTTTCACTAAACAATAGCTTATCTTTTAGGCCATACCCGATTTTGTCGTTCTTTTTTTGAGAGAAATAATTTGCATCGAAGAAATAGTTATATCCTAAATTTTTATATACTTCATTTCGATTCCAAAAAGTTCCTGTATTACCGTGAAAAACAGCCGAAGTATATCCAGTCTGACGAAGAATTTGAGGTGCACCTTGGAAAGTATTTTCAGATCCTAATGATGAAAATAGGGAACCATCTGAAATGCCGTATGTGCCAGTTTCAAGCATATTTTCTGCATCACTGGTTCGTCCCAAGCCTACTTGATGATAAAAGTTACTAAAGCTAACGGTGTCTTTATTATGATAGAGTGAGTTAAGAAATGGAGTAACTTCTTGTCCATTAACTTTTAATCCAATTAGAAATTGTTGAAAACTTTCTAGATGTAGGACAATGACATTTTTCCCCTTGGCTTTACCAAAATATTCCGGATTTGCTTTTGCATAATGCTTTTTAGTAAAGTCGAGTACTTGATTAATATCTTCTGCATTAGCATTTTTCTTAACTTGGTTTGATTGTGCACTTTTTAAGAGATCATATACTGAATAAGTATCAAGCCCAAGATATTTAACTACGTAAGAGCGATCGAATGTATTTCTTAATAATCGTGGACGTGAGGTTTCAGCTAAAAACATATTTAAAGTTAACATGAAAACGCCAAATGATGAGACAGCAAATGGACGTTTAAATCCATACTTACGTGGATCAATTTTGATAACTTTAATAATCAATAAGATAATGATAATTATGAGATCCAGCCAAAGAAAAATATCGCTGGGATGCAGTAAAGCAACCGTACTCTTTCCTAGTCCCTGTGATACTTTTCCGGTATTTTGAATAGTTTTACTAGTTAAAAAGTCTGAAAACTGACGATAATAAATGACATTTGCAAAAAGCAAAATCGTATTTATTGTGTCTAAAACTAGCATTGCAATATAAGAGACTAATGGCTTAGAGAAATAGAGCCCTAAACTAAGAATAATAATGCATGTGCCTAAAGGCGTTAACCAGACGATGAAGTGCTGGTATGGGTCACTTAAGCCAAGCTTAAAGTCAAAGTAAGCCGCATACATATATTTTGCCCAAAAACAAAGTGTTAGGATTGTTAAGAAACCAATTCTAGTTTGCCAGAAATTACGTTTTGTTTTATTCACGCTTCACTACTCCTTTTAATAAGGAATATTTTACTGGTAATTTCAAAAAACGACAAACTTTTGTTAAAGGTTTGCGATTTTTTAATATTTTGAAAAAAATCATCTTTCATGGAGATCTTTACGTTATAATTAAGCCAAAATTACGGAGTCGGTTAGGTTATGCTTTTTTTACAACCCTTATATGAATATGTTTTTCACCATTATGCAGCGCATATTAATCACTTTGCCTTAATTAAGTTGATTTTGTATAGCTTAGATAAGACACTTTTTTACTTTATTATTTTTGTAATTATTCGATTGTGCTGGCTACTATTGGTGAGACATAGAAGAACCTTAAAGTCAGAAGCTTGTGTATGGGTTTTTAGTTTTTATATCATTTTGCTCTTAATGCTGACAGTATTTAGAGATACATATTTTCCATGGCAGTTGACATTTAACTTCCATCGTAGTCTAAACGATATAAACTTAGTATTTATGAAAGAAACGCTGAAATTGACTCATGGTCAGAGTTTACTTGACTTTTTTTATAATTCGCTTGGAAATGTTTTATGGTTCATCCCGTTTGGTTTCTTATTTCCTACAGTTATTCAGAAAGAAAGTATGGTGGGAACCATTTTGGCTGGGGGATGTTTATCCGTAATTATTGAATCTTTGCAATTTGTTTTAGAAACTGGTGTAAGCGATATAGATGACGTATTTTTTAATGTTTGCGGGACTATAATTGGATTTATATTATATCGAATTATTTATAGATTCTTATAAGAAAAAACTCTAGTTTTATGAAGAAGTAACTGCTAAAATAAAGTTTGTATGTGAAAAAGTTACAAAAAAAGGAAGTTTAAATAATGAGTAAAGTTGTTCACTTTGATGCAAGTAAATTAACTCCTTTTGTTCATGAAAATGAATTAAAGGAAATGCAAGCAATGGTAACTGCTGCAGATCAAGAATTACGCGAAGGTACTGGCGCAGGTAGTGACTTCCGTGGTTGGATTGATTTGCCAATTAATTATGATAAAGACGAATTTGATCGTATTAAAAAAGCAGCTAAAAAGATTCAAAATGATTCAGAAGTTTTAGTTGGTATTGGTATTGGTGGCTCATACCTTGGTGCCCAAGCTTCAATTGAGTTCTTAAATAGCTCTTTCTACGGTAGAGAAAAAGAAAAGTACCCAACTGTAGTATTTTGTGGTAATTCTCTTTCAGGTTCATACCTTTACGATTTGCTTGAATGGTTAGGAGATAAGGACTTTTCAATTAATATTATTTCTAAGTCTGGTACTACTACTGAACCTTCAATTGCTTTCCGTGTATTGAAGGATAAGTTAATCAAGAAATATGGTAAAGAAGAAGCTGCTAAGAGAATTTACGCAACTACTGACCGTGCTAAGGGTGCTTTGAAGACTGAAGCAGATGCAGAAGGTTACGAAGAATTCGTAGTTCCAGATGATATTGGTGGTCGTTTCTCAGTATTGTCAGCTGTTGGTTTGCTTCCAATTGCCGTAGCTGGTGGTGACATCGATGCTATGATGAAGGGTGCTGCAGATGCACGTGCTGCTTACACTGATCCAGATGTTTTAAAGGACAGTCCTTATCAATATGCAGCAATGCGTAATATCCTTTACCGTAAAGGTTACACTACTGAATTACTTGAAAACTATGAACCATCATTAAGAATGTTTGGTGAATGGTGGAAGCAATTAATGGGTGAATCAGAAGGTAAAGATCAAAAAGGTATTTACCCATCTAGTGCTAACTTCACTACTGATCTTCACTCACTTGGTCAATACATCCAAGAAGGTCGTCGTAACTTAATGGAAACAGTTATTCGTGTTGAACACCCAACACATGATGTAACTATTCCTGACGATAAGGAAAACCTAGATCAATTAAACTTCTTATCAGGTAAAACTATGAATTACGTAAATGATCGTGCTTACGAAGGTGTAGTTCTAGCTCATACTGATGGTGGTGTACCAGTTATGACTGTTGATATTGAAAATCAAACAGCTCATACTTTAGGTTACTTAATCTACTGGTTTGAATTAGCTGTAGGTATCTCAGGCTACTTAAATGGTATTAACCCATTTAACCAACCAGGTGTTGAAAGTTACAAGAGAAACATGTTTGGTCTTTTAAACAAACCTGGTTATGAAGACTTACATGATGATTTAACTAAACGCTTAAAATAAATCTACTTAGCATATTTTTATAGTATGCAGATCGAATATAGCTAGATAATAGTTAAAAAAGGGTAGAGGCTAATTGCCTCCACTCTTTTTTATTGGAGAAAAAATAAAAAAAAGACAGAAAATACATTGGCTGTCCTAGCAACAGCGTTCATGTCTTTTGTTGGAATTTTAACTGAAACAAGTTTAAATGTAATTTTTCCTGCGATGATGAAACAATTTAACGTATCCTTAGATACAATTCAGTGGACTACAACTGGATATCTATTGATGATTGCAATAATTATGATTAGTTCTTCTTATCAAAATGAGCGTTTTACTGCTAAGCAATTGTTTGTAACAGCTGCAATTGCATTTATGGTTGGAAGTATTATTTCAGCATTTGCATTAAACTTTTATATTTTATTGTTAGGGCGTCTGAGGTGTGGGTCTCTGTACACCAATGATGTTTAATTTGATTGTAGAAGTAATGCCGAGAGATGAATGGGGCCTATATATGGGAATTGCTGGTTTGGTAGTAGCAATGGCTCTGACTCTCGGTCCAGCTTTTGGGGAAAGCATTTCTTATTACCTTAATTGGCGGTGGATTTTTATAATTGCTACAATTTTCGCACTATTAGTTTTTATTACTGAAATTTTCGTGATTGAAAGCTACCATCTAGTAAAAAAAGAAATCTTTTAATTGGCTGGCTTACGCAATTTTAAGTGCAGGGATAAATCAATTGAGTAAGGGACTGAAAAATTGGTGTCTATGGGTTTTATTAGTATTAGCCACAATTTTATTCATCATATTTGTCAGAATTTCTAAACGTTCTACTAGTAAGCTACTTGACTTATCAGTTTTTGAAGATAGGGCATTTATTTTTGGAGCATGTGCTTATTTTTTGCTTCAGTTTATTAATATTGGAGTAAGTTTTGTCTTACCTAACTATATCTAAATCGTTAATAAACAAACATCTTTAATTGGGGGACTCGTTTTACTTCCAGGCAGTATTGTTGCTGGACTCCTGAATCCCTATTTTGGTTGACTATATGACCGCCTAGGAGCAAAAGTGCCATTATATGGTGGCGCGTTTTTAATGACGCTAGGGAGCTTTTTATTAGCTAATTGGGGCTTAAGCTTAACCACATGGATGATTATTTGTTTTTATGAAATTTTGATGTTAGGACATCGTATGTCCTTTAGCAATACGATGGCGCAAAGTTTAAAAATAGTCTATAAAAATTTGAAAGCAGATGCAACAGCTGTTTGTCAAACAGCACAACAATTAGCTGGTTCAATGGGGACTGCAGTTTCGGCTGCAATTATAGCAGTGTTTCAAAATAAGCAAACAGAGAGTTATGCTACTTTAACTGCTCAAGGAAGTCGAATCGCATTCTATTTCACTTTTGGTCTTGGAATTTTGATTTTAGTGTGATTGGTTTATGTTTCAACTAGATAAAGAAAAACCTACAAGAGAAGAAAGTGTAACTAAAGATGAATAATAATTTTTTAGCTATGGAAAAGACCATACACGATTTTGCTCAAGAGCTTTATTTTAGAAATGAAGCTGCAACGGATTTATTGGAAAAGGATGAACAAAAAGATTTATTACATTTTGATAGAAGCGGTGTTGAAGAATTACAAGAGATTGCTGGTATTTTGAAAGATTTTTGTCAGCCACAAGTTCGAGCTGTTTTAGAAGTTAGTGAAGATGCAAATAAAACTGACTTAGATCAGAAGTTATTGCAAAATCAATCCCATCAGTTACTTCAAAATTACGCTAACTTAGAAAAGTTAGTTGCTTATGCGGAGAAACAAGCAGAACAAAAAAATAAGAAATTGAGTAAGCAATGGGTGGAGTTAAAAGAAAATCTAGCTAAAATGAATATTAATCAAATAGAAGATATTGAGAAAACTACAAAAAGTATGTCATAAAGAGTGAAAATAAGTGATATAATTGAAAAGCTGCATCATGGTGAGTAAGACGTGATGCAGCTTTTTTTTCACTTTAAATTACTTTTCAAAGAAAAATGGCAATGTAACTTGACAGATTTACAATATTCAATTATATTTACATATGTTGAATTTGCCCGTTGGTCAAATGGTTAAGACGCCACCCTCTCAAGGTGGAGTTACGAGTTCAATTCTCGTACGGGTGATATACTGAGATATAGCCAAATTGGTAAGGCACAGGATTCTGGTTCCTGGATGTTTCGGTTCGAGCCCGAATATCTCAATACGTTACCGTCAGATCACTGATCTGGCGGTTTTATTTTATAATCCAGGTGGTAAGGATGATAGAATTTTTTAAGACTCAACATTTAGTTGAAAGTATGGTTAGTGAGCGGATTATTCCTGGAGTAAATTATGCTTTTATTAAAAAAAAGCAAGTATTTACCTCAACAGTTGGCTTTGCTAGTTTGATACCTAAAGTTGAGCAACTTAGTCCTTTTGCTCTGTATGACTTAGCTAGTTTAACTAAGGTGTTAGGAACAACTAATGTTTTTTTGAAGCTGAAAGAAGAAGGAAAACTTAATTTTACAGAACCTCTTAAAGATTTTATTCCTGAATTTAAAGATGAACGTATTCGCCTTAGTGATTTGTTAACCCATACTAGTGGAATTCGGGGATGGATTCCTAATCGTGATGAATTAGCTGCACCCGATTTATTGAAGGCGATTATAGGCTTACCTGTGACTGATGAATTTAAAACCAAAATGCGATATGCCGATACTAATTTTATTTTATTGGGATTAGTTCTTGAGAAAATCTATGGGCTACCTGTGCAAGATATCATTATGCAGGAGATTATTTTACCTGCCAAATTGAAAGAGACAACTTTTCATCCTAAGGCGAATGAGTGCGTTCCTACCGCTTTAACTGAAAGTGGAAAAATGTTACGAGGTATTGTGCATGATCCTAAAGCTCGCGTACTAGGAAAGGATTGTGGCTCTGCAGGCTTGTTTGCAAATCTGGAGGATTTAATAAAGATAACCCAAGCTTATTTAGGACTGCGTGATGATGCCTTACCTCTAGAGCAGGCTACACTAGCTAATTTGTTTCAAGTTGAAACGCCTAAGAAAGTACATCCTCGTTCTTGGGGATGGGATTTACGGTTTGATCCTGTTGACCAACACCCATTGATTTACCATACTGGCTTTACTGGAACATTTATGCTAATTGATCGGCTTAATCAAACCGCAATGATTGTTTTAACAAATCGAATCCATCCGAGCGGACATAATCATATTTTTCTTGCAATGAGGGAAAAGATTGTTGATACGTTTTTGAAAGAAAATGTCTATAAAAATTAAAAAGGGATAATGTCAATTGACATTATCCCTTTTTATATTACATACCTGCTTTAATAATTTTCTTTTCACCCATTGTTTTACGAAGTGAAAGCATAGCAGTATAAGTAGCTAAAATATAAACTTTCTTAGTTGGTAATTTTGAAATTTCATCTAATAAAGCTTCATTATTAGTGGCAGTTGTCATTAAACCCGGATCGAAGCCGGAAACTTCTAGTCTAAATCCCATATCATGCCAACGTTTTCCACCGACTATTACTTTTTTGATTTGATCTTTATTTAATCCTTCGTAATCTGCATCCCAGATCCAGGATGTATCGATTCCGTCTGCGTGATTTGCATTTAAAAGAGTAACTAAAGAGTAGTTATCTTTTTCAGTATTTAACATATGGAGAACTTCATCAAGTCCAACTGGATTTTTAACTAAGATGAGATCTATTTCTTTATCTGCATAATTAATCAATTCTTGGCGACCAAAGATTCGTTTGTTTTCAGCAAAACTTTGGGCTACTTCTTCTTCACTTAAACCAAATTCACGCGCTACAGAATAAGCAGCTAGAGCATTATATATATTGTAGGTACCACCGATACCAATGCTGTACTCTTTTTCACCCATTTTGAAATTTAAGCTATTTGGAGTTTGATCAATAATTTGATTTACACTATAGGTTAATTCTGGACGATGGTAGCCACAATTAGGGCAGAAATAGTCTCCTAAGTTTGCATAAATACGTTCGTGATAATGCAAGATATGATCACACTTAGGACATAAAACACCGTCAGTATTTACGGGAGCCTTGAAGTCATTTTCAGGTTTGTCTTCGGGAAGTTTGAAACCATAGAATACTTTTTTATTAGGTAATTCCACGGATGAAA
The DNA here is from genome assembly GCF_002553805.1 of Lactobacillus sp. UMNPBX19. NCBI lineage: Bacteria > Bacillati > Bacillota > Bacilli > Lactobacillales > Lactobacillaceae > Lactobacillus > Lactobacillus sp. UMNPBX19. Next base: position 105,919 of record NZ_PCYR01000001.1, on the reverse strand, counting down.
AAATACTTGCATCCCCGTTAGCGATAATAGTTGCATCGGGAGCTAGTTTAATTCCATCGATAATCTTTTGGTAGGTAGTATAAATTTCACCATATCTATCCATCTGATCGCGAAAAATATTAGTTAAAACAAATACGCTTGGATGCAGTAACTCGGTTACCATTTTTACATTTGCTTCATCTACTTCTAGCACAGCAATTTTCTTTTTTGCTCTTTTATTCTTGTGAGCTAAAAATGCTGTAACAATTCCTTGTTGCATATTTGAGCCTGATGGATTAGTTAAAATATCACCATATTTCTTCTTTAATGCTTCCACGATTAAAGCAGTTGTCATTGTTTTACCATTAGTTCCAGTAACAATGATTGTCTCATAGCCTTTTGCTAATGAATTTAATACTTTAGGATCAATTTTCATGGCAAATTTCCCAGGAAAACTCGTCCCGCCCTTTAATACGTTATGAAGAAACCAGTAAGATGATTTACCAGCTACCTTAGCGATGCCTGATTTTAAATTCATATTATTATCCCTCACTTTAAAACTAAATTTTACTATAGCATATAGATAAAATGAAGACGACCTTTTTTATTTTTACCTGCACGATTTTTAAATTTACTTTATACTAATTAAGATAATACTAGTGAAGTTACATAAACTTAACAATGGAGGAATTTTGCAGTGGCCCAGTTGTTTTTTCGCTATGGTGCAATGAGTAGTGGTAAGTCGATTGAAATACTGAAGGTTGCCCATAATTATGAGGCACAAGGACGAAAAATTGCTTTAATGACGAGTAATGTAGACGATAGAAGTGGAGTAGGAACAGTAGCTTCTAGAATCGGTTTACATCGTAAAGCTGTGCCTATAAGTGAAGATTTAAATTTATTTAATTATGTTTCAGAATTGAATAAAAGTGATGTGGAGTCTGGCAATGGTAGGGTGGCTTGTGTTTTAATTGACGAGGCACAGTTTTTAAAAAGACACCACGTATTAGAATGTGCCAAAATTGTTGATGAATTAAAAATTCCTGTAATGGCATTTGGTCTGAAAAATGATTTTCAAAATCATTTATTTGAAGGTAGCGAAAATTTGTTGATTTTTGCTGATAAAGTAGAAGAAATGAAGACAATTTGTCACTATTGCGGTCATAAGGCTACAATGAATTTACGAATTAATTCTGGAAAACCTGTTTATGAGGGTGAACAAGTTCAAATTGGCGGAGATGAATCTTACTATCCCGTTTGTCGTTTTCACTATTTTCATCCCAATAAGCAAAGATAAAAGATAAAAGAATTAAGAAAGGATAATAATTATGGATAAAGTGATGGCTCAATTGGAAGGATTAGTTGCCCATTATGAAGAACTTCAAGAAATGATGGCTGATCCCGAAGTTATTAACGATACTAAGCGGTATATGGAAATCTCTAAAGAAGAAGCCGATATGCGTGAAGTAGTACAAAAATATCGTAAATATAAGTCAGATATTAAAGAAATTGATGATAATAAAGAAATTATTTCTACTGAATCTGATAATGACTTAGTTGAGATGGCGAAGGAAGAAAATTCTGAATTAGAAAAAGAAGTTGCTGAATTAGAAGATGAGATTAAGATCTTAATGCTTCCTAAAGACCCTAACGATGATAAAGATATTATTATGGAAATTAGAGGAGCTGCCGGTGGGGATGAAGCATCATTATTTGCAGGCGATCTTCTTAGGATGTACGAAAAATACGCAGAAACTCAAGGTTGGAAAGTATCTTTAATTGATTCTGATCCGACTGAAGTAGGTGGGTATAAGCGCGTTGCTGTTATGATCACAGGTGATAAAGTTTACTCAAAATTAAAGTATGAAAACGGAGCTCATCGTGTGCAACGTGTTCCAGTAACTGAATCTCAAGGCCGTGTTCACACTTCTACTGCGACTGTAGCCGTTATGCCCGAATACGAACAAGTAGACATCGACTTGGATCCAAAAGATATTCGTGTAGATGTTTACCGTTCATCTGGTGCTGGTGGACAGCATATTAACAAAACTTCTAGTGCCGTACGTATGACCCACCTTCCTACTGGTATTGTAGTTGCTATGCAGGATCAACGTAGTCAACAACAAAATCGTGAAAAGGCTATGCAAATTTTGAAATCACGTGTTTATGACTACTATGAAAGTCAAAATCGTGATCAATATGATGCTAAAAGAAAAGAATCTGTTGGTACAGGAGATCGGTCTGAAAGAATTAGAACCTATAACTATCCTCAAAACCGTGTAACTGATCACAGAATTGGTCTAACTTTAAACAAGCTTGATCGAATAATGAACGGCGAGTTGGATGAAATTATTAATTCACTCGTTCTTTACTACCAAACTCAGCAATTAGAAAAGATGGCTGAAGAAAATGCCTAAAAGTCTAAAAAAAATAAAAGAAACTGTGTTAAATGATAATTCTGAAATTCGTCCAGAGGATATTGATTACGTTCTAGGAGAAAGATTAGGCTATACACCTTCAGAATTTGAATTACACATTAATGATGAATTAACTCCGGAACAAGAAAAACAAGCATTAAAAGATATGAAAAAATTGCGTAGAGGAATTTCTCCGCAATATATTTTGGGATACGCTTGGTTTTATGGCTACAAAATTTTAGTTAACCGTGGAGTTTTAATTCCTCGGTTTGAAACTGAAGAGTTAGTTAAATGGGCACTTGAAAATATTGAATCTGGTAAAAAGATCCTTGATTTAGGAACTGGTTCTGGAGCTATTATGGTTGCCTTAGTAAAGCAAGCTCAGAAACAGGGAATTCAGAACTTGAATCTATACGCAAGTGATATTACAGATTCCGCTTTGCGTGAAAGCGAAGAAAATTTCTTAAAGTATGATTTAGATGTTAAAACCCGTAAGGCAAATGTATTAGTGGGCTTAGAAAAATTTGACATGATTATTTCTAATCCTCCTTACATTAAGATGAGCGAAAAGAATTTAATGGATGAAAATGTTATAAAAAACGAACCTGATACTGCCTTATATGGTGGAGAAGATGGTCTAGATTTTTATCGTAAGTTTGCAAAGCAAGTTCAGTCACATTTAAATCCTCAAGGACAATTTTTCTTAGAGTTCGGTTTTAGTGAAAAAGAGCAATTAAAAGAATTATTTGAGACTGAATTACCGGATTTTGAAATTGAATTTAGGGATGACTTAGCAGGTAAGCCAAGAATGGTTCATGGAAGGTGGAAGAAGTAATGGAAACGAAGATTTTCAATAAAGAACAAATTTCTGAAGCAGTTGCCTTGTTGAGAAAAGGAGAATTAGTAGCTTTTCCAACTGAAACCGTATATGGGCTTGGGGCATTAGCAACTAATGAAAAGGCTGTTAAGAGTGTATATGCAGCTAAAGGCCGCCCAAGTGATAATCCATTAATTGTAACTGTGTCTGATGAAGAGATGATGGAAAAATATGTTAATGAAGTGCCAGAACGTGCTAAAAAGCTAATTAAGCACTTTTGGCCTGGTCCATTAACTATTCTTCTTTTTGTCAAAGAAGGCACTTTACCAGATGCTGTAACTGGCGGGCTTCCAACCGCAGCATTTCGCTGTCCGAATGATGATATGACCCATGATTTAATTAGTGAACTGGGTAAGCCTATTGTTGGGCCCTCCGCTAATACTTCCACTAAGCCTAGTCCAACAACTGCAGAACATGTTTTTCATGATTTAAAGGGAAAAATAGCCGGGATTATTGATAATGGTCCAACCGAAATTGGTTTAGAGTCAACAATTGTTGATTTGTCCGTTGAAAAGCCAACGGTACTTCGTCCTGGTGAAATTACGCCCGAAGAGATTTCAGCGGTTCTAGGAGAAGAAGTTTTGATGAATAGGGGAACTACGCAGACTAAGGGTGTGCCAAAAGCTCCTGGTATGAAATATCGTCATTACGCTCCTAGTGCTCCTGTTTTAATTGTTGATAAAGAAGAAGACTTTTCGAAAATCCAATGGGATGATGAGACTGGTGTAGCTGCTTTGGATGAAGTTCTTGAAAAGATCGATAGTCCTAATAAATATAGTTTAGGTAAGACCATTGATAAGGCAGCCCATAATTTGTTTGGTGCTTTAAGATATTTTGATGATGAAAATAAGATTAAGCGCATTTATGTCCAAGGTTTTGACCATGGTGCAATTAGTGCTGCTTATATGAATCGTTTAAACAAAGCTGCTGCTGGCCACCATTTTCATTAAAAATAAAAAGGCATGTAGAAAAACATGCCTTTTTTCGTATGATTTAGGAAACATTTATCTAATAATTTGTTAAAATAATGGACGAAGTATTATTTTTAAAATAGGAGGCCATTATGGGTAAGTTTACCGTTTTGAATCACCCGTTGATCCAACATAAGTTGACAATTATTCGTAAGAAAGACACAGGTACAAATGAATTTCGTCAAATTGTTGGTGAAATCGGTGGACTCATGGTGTATGAAATGACACGCGATTTGCCATTGAAGAATGTTGAGATTGAAACTCCAATTGGAAAGTCAACTCAAAAAGAATTAGCAGGTAAGAAACTAGTTATAGTACCAATTTTACGTGCTGGTCTTGGAATGGTTGATGGTGTTCTTCAAATGATCCCATCTGCAAAAGTAGGACATATCGGAATGTATCGTGATGAAGAAACTCTAAAGCCACATGAATATTTCTTCAAGATGCCACCAGATATTGAAGAACGTGAATGTATTATTGTTGATCCAATGCTTGCAACAGGTGGTTCAGCAAATATGGCTATTGAAGCATTAAAGAAGCGTGGTGCTAAGAATATTCGTTTAGCTGTTCTAGTAGCTGCTCCTGAAGGTGTGAAGACTGTACAAGAAGCAAATCCAGATGTAGACATCTATGCAGCAGCAGAAGATGAAAAATTAATGGATAACGGTTACATCTACCCAGGTCTAGGGGATGCAGGAGATAGATTGTTCGGAACTAAGTAATTTTACTCAAAAATATTTTGAAATTGAAATTTTTGGGTGTTATCATTTTTAGTGTGTTTGAGGTATTCAGCACAAGAAGGGAGGTCACGAAGTGAATGAGAAATCTGTAGTCGTTAATGTATTCGGCTTAAATTTCAATGTAACTAACTGCTTAGGGGGAACGTTAGTCGCAATTGCGGTTTTCTTTCTTGTTTGGTATTTAGGACGTAATGTTTCTTTAAAACCTAATAAAAAGCAAAATCTTTTGGAATATATGATTGATTTTACAAATGGGATTGTTAAGGACAACGTTGCTGACGTAGATGCACAAAAGCACCTATCTCTATATGCCTTTACCCTATTCATGTTTATTTTCTTTATGAACCAGTTAGGTTTGTTCTTTGAGTTTTCAATTAATGACCATATCCTTGTCAAATCACCAACAGCTAACCCATTAATTACTATGACCATGGCAATGATGACATTGCTTTTGTCTTATAACTTTGGTGTTCAGAGGTTTGGTGCTAAAGGTTATTTTGCAAATTATGCAAAACCAGTTGGATTTTTACTTCCAATCAATATTATTGAGGAATTCACTAATTTCTTGACGTTATCACTACGTCTTTACGGTAATATTTATGCCGGTGAAGTATTATTAACTTTAATCGGTAATCGTTTTGCAAAGAGTGCGGGTTGGTTTACCGTCATCGCTTCGGTTCCACTAACTTTAATCTGGCAAGGCTTCTCTGTCTTTATTGGCTCTATCCAGGCATATGTATTCGTAACTTTGTCAATGGTATATATTGGGAAAAAGGTTACTGAAGAATAATTTTACGGAGGTTTTTCTATGAAATATTTAGCTGCCGCAATTGCCGCTGGTTTAGCTGCTTTGGCTGCTTCCTACGGTAACGGAAAAGTTATTTCAAAAACTATTGAAGGTATGGCAAGACAACCTGAATCTGCTAACAACCTTAGAGCAACTATGTTTATTGGTGTTGGTTTGATCGAAGCTGTTCCTATCTTAGCTATCGTTATTGGTTTCTTAATTCTCTTCCTGTAATTTGCGTTTTAAGAACAAGATCGTAATTACGAGAAAGAAGGGTTGAGACATGCAATTTATGTTTGCAGCCTTAAAATTAGAGTTAGGTGACACGCTTTACTATCTTTTGATCTTTGCAGCTTTGCTCCTCTTAGTTAAGCACTTTGCTTGGGGCCCTGTAACAAAGATGATGGAAGAACGTCGTCAAAAGGTAATAAGCGACCTTGATCAAGCAGAAAGTGATCGAAAGAAAGCTGAATTGCTTGCTAATCAACGTGAAGCTGCCTTGAAAGACTCTAAACAAGAGGCAACACAAATTCTTTCTACTGCAAAAAGCAATGCGGAAAAGACTAAGAATAATATTATTAGCCAAGCTGATCAAGAAGCTGCCGCAATTAGAAAGAGAGCATCAGAAGATGCTGCCCAAGCAAAAACTGATGCACTCAATGAAGCAAGAGATCAAGTAGCTGACATTTCTGTTGCTATTGCTGAAAAAGTAATTAGCAAGAATTTATCTGCTGCTGATCAGAAAGACTTGGTAGATCAATTTATCAAGGGGCTGAATGACTAATGGCTTTAAGTAGAGAAGAAATTGCTTCCAGATACAGTAAAGCTTTATTTGCTTATGCACAGGATGCTAATAGTCTGGATGCAGTACATGAAGATATGAATGTATTGCTTCAAGTAGCTAAAGCAAATCCTGATATGTTGCGTTTGTTAAGCGATCCCATTATTCGAAAGGATCAAAAAGAGGAATTCTTATCAAGTTTTAGTGATAAGTTTTCAGTTGAAACTAAGAATTTTTTGGATTTCTTATTAGAATATCGCAGATTTGAATCCTTAACTGCAATTATTGAGGCGTTTAATACTCTTTATGATGAGTATAAGAATATTGCTTCTGGTACTGCAGTAAGTGCTATTAAGCTTAATGAAGATGAATTAAGTCGAATAAGCCAAGCCTATGCTAAGAAGTATGGCTTTAAAGAATTGATTCTAACAAATAAAGTTGATCAAAGTATCTTAGGAGGTATTATCCTCAAAGTCGGGGATCGCATTATTGATGGTTCTATAAGAACTCGATTGCAACAAATTCGTGAGCAATTAATTGAAAATAGATAAAAGAGGTGAAACCATTGAGCATTAAAGCGGAAGAAATTAGCGCTTTGATCAAGCAACAACTTGAGAAATATGATGATAAGCTCAACGTCAACGAAGTTGGTACTGTTACCTACGTCGGTGACGGTATCGCCCGTGCTCACGGTCTAAATAACGTATTATCAAGTGAATTATTACAATTTTCTAATGGTTCATACGGTATTGCGCAAAACCTAGAAGCCAATGATGTTGGTATCATCATCTTAGGTCGCTTTGACGATATTCGTGAAGGTGATCAAGTTAAGCGTACTGGTCGAATTATGGAAGTTCCTGTTGGCGATCAATTAATTGGTCGTGTTGTGAACCCATTAGGACAACCAGTAGATGGTTTAGGTGAGATTAAGACTGATAAGACTAGACCTATTGAAAGTAAAGCTCCTGGAGTTATGGATAGACAATCCGTTAATCAGCCTTTACAAACTGGTATTAAAGCTATCGATGCTTTAGTTCCAATTGGTCGTGGACAGCGTGAATTAATTATTGGTGACCGTAAGACAGGTAAAACTGCTCTTGCACTAGATACAATCATTAATCAAAAGGGCCAAGATGTTATTTGTATTTACGTTGCCATTGGTCAAAAGGAATCAACAGTTAAAAACTCTGTTGAAACTTTAAAACGATTTGGTGCTATGGACTACACTATTGTAGTAGAAGCTGGTCCTAGTGAACCCGCACCAATGCTTTATATCGCTCCATATGCAGGAACTGCAATGGGTGAAGAGTTTATGTACAATGGTAAGGATGTATTAATCGTATTTGATGACTTGAGTAAGCAAGCCGTTGCATACCGTGAAATTTCCTTACTTCTTCGTCGTCCACCTGGTCGTGAAGCTTATCCAGGTGATGTTTTCTACTTACACTCTCGTTTACTAGAACGTAGTGCTAAGTTGAATAAGAAACTTGGTGGCGGTTCAATGACTGCCTTACCATTTATTCAAACCCAAGCTGGGGATATTTCAGCTTATATTCCAACTAACGTTATTTCCATTACTGATGGACAGATTTTCTTGGAAGCTGATCTATTCTTTGCTGGTACACGTCCTGCCATTAATGCCGGTGAATCAGTTTCCCGTGTTGGTGGTAGTGCACAGATCAAGGCTATGAAAAAGGTTGCAGGTACATTACGTGTGGACTTGGCATCATATAGAGAGCTTGAAAGCTTTGCTCAATTTGGTAGTGATCTTGATCAAGCTACTCAAGCCAAGTTAAATCGTGGACGTCGTACTGTTGAAGTATTAAAGCAGCCACTACATAAGCCACTTCCTGTTGAAGATGAAGTATTAATTCTTTATGCTTTGACACATGGCTTTTTGGATGCAATTCCTGTACCTGATATTCAACGTTATGAACTTGAATTATATGATTACTTTGCAAGTAACTATAACGACTTACTTGATGTAATCCGCACTACAGGAGATTTACCTGAGGAAGATAAGCTTAATGAAGCTTTAAAGAACTTCAACGAAGGTTTTTCAATCAGTAAGAAATAGAAGAGGAGGTTTTTTCATTGGCAGAATCTCTCCTTGAACTGAAAAAAAAGATTGCTTCAATTCAGAAAACAGGTCAAATAACTGAAGCTATGAGAATGGTTTCAGGTGTTAAATTGAATAGAACTGAAAAACTTGATCAAGAATATACTATTTATAACGATAAAGTTAGAGCAACCGTTTCTCATCTGATGAGTTCACAAATTGTGAATCAATTAGGTAAAGAGACAAATGAATACAGTGAATTTGGCGGTCAATCTAATATTGATTATAGTAGTTTCTTCGATTTAGGTACTTTAGCATCTTTAGTTCAACCTCGTAAAGAAATTAAATCGACTGGTTACTTAGTAATTAGTGGAGATAGAGGTTTAGTTGGTTCTTATAACAGTCAAGTTATTAAGAATATGATGAGTATCTTTAAGGATGCTGATGCCCAAAATAAAGATGTTAAAATTTTGGCAGTTGGTAGCGTTGCCGCACAATTCTTTAAGAAGCAAAATCTTAATGTGGTATATGAATATAGTGGTGTAAGCGATGTCCCAACTTACAATGAAGTTAGAGATATTGTTCAAACCGCTGTAAAGATGTACTTAAATGGGGTTTATGATGAACTTTTTGTTTGTTATACTCACCACGTAAATACGTTGACTTCTGCTTTTAGAGTAGAAAGCATGTTACCAATTTCTGATATTGATATTAATCATAAAGAAACAATGCCAAAAGACTACATTATTGAGCCGGATATTGATTCAGTATTGAAGACAGTTTTACCTCAATTTGCTAAATCAATGATCTTTGGAGCTATTTTGGATGCTAAAACTGCTGAGCATGCAAGTTCAATGACAGCGATGCAGAGTGCATCTCAAAATGCAGATGATGTTGTTTCTGGTTTGAAGACTAAATTGAATCGAGCAAGACAGGCACAAATTACTACCGAAATTACTGAAATTATCGGTGGTGCAAATGCCTTAGAATAAAATAGAAAAGGAGGTAGATGTTTTGAGTAAAGGCGAAATTGTCCAAGTTATTGGACCTGTCGTTGACGTGGAATTCCCACTAGATAAAGATTTACCTGATATTAATAACGCCTTACGTGTCACAAACAGCAATGGTGATACTCTTGTTCTTGAAGTTACACTAGAACTTGGTGACGGTGTTTTAAGAACTATCTCAATGGAATCTACCGACGGTTTAAGACGTGGTATGGAAGTTGAAGACACAGGTGCTCCAATTTCTGTTCCTGTTGGTAAAGACACTTTAGGACGTGTCTTTAACGTATTAGGTGATCCAATTGATGGTGGTCCTGCTCTAGGTAAAGATGTAAAACGTGAAGGTATTCATAAAGAAGCACCTAAGTACGATGAACTAAGCACAAGTGAAGAAATTCTAGAAACTGGTATTAAAGTTATTGACTTACTTGAACCATATGTTCGTGGTGGTAAGGTTGGTCTATTCGGTGGTGCCGGTGTTGGTAAGACAACTATTATTCAGGAACTGATTCATAATATTGCCCAAGAACACGGTGGTATTTCTGTATTTACTGGTGTTGGTGAAAGAACACGTGAAGGTAACGACCTTTACTTTGAAATGAAGGCATCTGGCGTTTTATCTAAAACTGCTATGGTCTTTGGTCAGATGAATGAGCCACCTGGTGCCAGAATGCGTGTTGCATTAACTGGTTTGACTATTGCGGAATACTTCCGTGATGTTGAAGGTTTGGACGTATTATTATTTATTGATAATATTTTCCGTTTCACTCAGGCAGGTTCTGAAGTTTCTGCTTTACTTGGTCGTATGCCAAGTGCCGTTGGTTACCAACCAACTTTGGCAACTGAAATGGGTCAATTGCAAGAACGGATTACTTCTACTAAGAAGGGATCTATTACTTCAATTCAAGCCGTTTATGTGCCAGCTGATGACTATACTGACCCAGCTCCTGCAACTACATTCGCTCACTTAGATGCTACTACTAACCTAGAACGTCGTTTGGTTGAACAAGGTATTTACCCAGCTGTTGATCCACTTGAATCAACTTCTAGTGCCTTAGATCCAGAAATTGTTGGTGAAGAACACTATGAAGTAGCTGTTAAGGTTCAACATATTTTGCAACGTTACCAAGAATTGCAAGATATTATTTCTGTTTTAGGTATGGATGAATTATCAGATGATGAGAAGTTAATTGTTGAACGAGCAAGAAAGATTCAATTCTTCCTTTCACAAAACTTCTTTGTTGCTGAACAATTTACTGGTATTCCAGGTTCATATGTACCAATCAAGGAAACAATTAAAGGCTTCAAGATGATCATTGATGGTAAATTGGATGATCTTCCGGAAGATGCTTTCCGTAACGTTGGTCCAATTGAGGATGTTATTAAGCAAGCTGAAAAGATGGGAGTTACTCCTAAAAATCCTGAAGCAAAAGCAATGTTAGAAGCAAAGTAGGGTGATGCGTTATGGCGGATCCAGAAAAAATTATAAAAGTTAGCGTTGTAACACCTGATGGTATTGTCTATTCGCATAATGCTACGATGGTAGCAATGCGCGCAATTGATGGAGATCGTGCAATTATGTATGATCACCTTCCAATTGTTACTCCTTTAGCTATTGGTGAAGTTCGGGTAAAAAGAACGCATGAAATGAATGATCGTATTGACCATATTGCTGTTAATGGGGGCTATATTGAATTTTCAAATAATGAAGCAACCATTATTGCGGACAGTGCTGAACGTGCTCGCAATATTGATGTTAAGCGTGCACAATCAGCTAAGAAGCGGGCTGAACAACATATGCAAGAAGCTAAGGAGAAGCACAACGAAAGAGAAATGCTAGAAGCTGAAATTGCCTTACGTCGTGCAGTTAATAGATTACATGTACGTGAAAATTACGGTAAATAGAAATGAGAAAGACGAACGATGAGTTCGTCTTTTTTTATGGAGAAAATTATATGATGAAACAAGTAGGAGTTCATGCAATTGTCAGTCTAATCACATATTTAGTGACGATTGCATTTTCGTTCAGAGCAGTGAGAGGCCTAAGAGTGGATCAGTTATTTAAGAAGGGACACACATTTGAAATTCAAGTATTTTTACTATTTGTGTCGATTGCCTTAGGTTTTATAGTTGGACAATTTATTTTGGCATTAGTGGATCAATCCTTAGCATTAAAAATGCTTTTTTAATGATTTTTATAAGAAATGCTTTTGAAAAGCACTTCTTTACACTTGTCCTTAAAGTAAAGCGGTATTTATGTTACAATTTTTAATGATTAAATACTGGAGGCACTAGCGTGGCAAGAGATATAGGAATTGACTTAGGAACTGCAAATGTTCTAATAAATGTATCCGGCAAAGGTATCGTTTTAAATGAACCTTCTGTTGTTGCTGTAGATACTGATAAAGATAAAGTTGTCGCAGTCGGTACTGAGGCATATAAAATGGTAGGGCGTACACCAGGTAATATTAGAGTAATTAGACCATTGAAAAATGGTGTAATTGCAGATTTTGATATTACAGAAGAAATGCTTAGCTACTTTATTGAAAAATTAAACGTAAAAGGTTTTATGTCTAAACCTAATATTCTAATCTGTGCTCCTACTGGAGTTACTTCAATTGAGCAAAAAGCTATTATTCAAGCTGCTGAGAAATCAGGTGGAGGCCGAGTATATCTAGACTTTGAACCTAAAGTAGCAGCTGTGGGAGCAGGACTAGATATTTTTAGACCACAAGGAAATATGGTTATTGATATTGGTGGTGGTACTACTGATATTGCTGTCTTGTCAATGGGAGAAATCGTAACTTCCCGCTCACTTCGTTGGGCCGGGGATAAAATGAATCAGGCCATTGCCAGCTATATTAAACGTAGTAAGAATCTTTTAGTAGGACAACACACTGCTGAGCAAATTAAGATTCAACTTGGGACCGCTTTTGAAGCTGATCCAACTAAGACGATGACTGTTCGTGGTCGTGATATGGTTGACGGATTGCCAAAGCAAGTTACAATTAACGAGCTAGAAGTTCAAAAGGCTCTTGAAGATGGTTTAATGTCAATTGTGGCTGCAACTAAAGAAGTTTTGGAGCAAACTCCACCTGAATTGTCTGCTGACATTATCGATCGTGGTATTATGTTAACAGGTGGTGGAGCCTTACTAAAGAATATTGATAAATTAATTACTTATTATCTCCAAGTTCCAGTTTTAAAAGCTGATGAACCATTAGAAGCTGTTGCAAATGGAACAGGTGTGTTGCTTAAAAATATTGAGAATCATCAGAGACACTAATTATGAAGAGAGCAAGTTTTAATTTTTCATTAGTAAATAAACATTTAAAAAAATTGGGAAAGATTATTTTATACTTGTTTGCAACCATGCTCCTTGGAGCTTTTATTGGATGTGGTGTTGCAAGTGGCAATCCTTTTGCAATTTTCTTTCCTACAACATGGATTCATTTTTTTGAGTTTTTAAGTTAAAATGAATAAATTGTTAATTAGGTTAGTAAATGTTTATAAGAAATTTATTTCTCCAATTTTGCCACCAACATGTAGGTATTATCCTACTTGTTCAAGCTATATGATTGATGCTTTAAAAAAGCATGGAGCAATTTTAGGCTTAATAATGGGACTAGCGCGGATATTACGCTGTAATCCTTTTATTAAGGGAGGAGTAGATCCAGTACCGGATTATTTTACCCTGCGTCGTAATCCTCATCCTGAACGATATGAAGATGAAATTATTGCGCAGGCATTTCATTCGAATAAAAAGTAGGAGAATATATATGTCTAGAAAATTGGAAAGTATTGATATTGAAGTTAATGAAAGAAAAGGCACTTCAGCACCTACCTGGGAAGTTGTTATTCCTGGTAAACGTTCTATTGGAATTATTGAACAAGAAGAAGAACGCTACCATGTAGTATCTTCTAAAACAAATCACAGTCTCTATTCCAAGACTTTAGAAAGTGCTATTAATGAATTACTTTCATACTTTACTTTGCATGAGAAATAAACAAAGTAGGGATATACAATGACAAAAGTTGAAAATAAAGCAGATTGGTATGATCGCATCGCATGGGGTGTAGTAGTTCCAGTCTTTTTATTAGCCGTCATCAGTCTATACGGTATTTGGGTTGCAACTGTGAATGATCCTAAAATGGGGAGCCCAGTAAAAGCAGTTATTACTCAAGCAGTTTGGTATCTGGTATCAATTGCACTGGTGATTTTTGTAATGCAATTTGATGCAGAACAACTTTTTAAAATTGCTCCAATTGCTTATGGGATTGGAATAATTTTATTAATTGCAGTTTTATTCTTGTATAACCGGCAAGTATTTGCCGATACTGGTGCGAAGAGTTGGTTTAAATTAGGACCATTAACTTTTCAACCGTCTGAAATTATGAAACCTGCCTTTATCTTAATGTTAGCAAGAGTAGTAGAGCGGCATAATGAACAGTATGCCCATACTTTTAAAACAGACTGGCTTTTGATTGGTAAAATATCTGCATGGTTAATTCCAGTCGCAGTTTTGTTAAAGCTACAAAATGACTTCGGTACCATGCTTGTGTTCTTTGCAATTGTTGGTGGGGTAATTTTAGTTTCAGGAATTACTTGGAAAATTATCATCCCAGTATATGGTGTTGTGTTTATTATTGGTGCAGCAGCAATCTTACTGGTTACTACCCCCGGTGGACAAGCATTTTTAGGAAGTGCATTTAACTTTAGGGCCTACCAGTTTCAAAGAATTAACTCTTGGTTGAATCCATCTCAAGATACTTCTTCAGGTGCTTATCAATTGTGGCAAAGTATGAAGGCGATTGGATCAGGTCAAATTTGGGGACATGGTTTTGGTAAAGTCAGTGTTTATGTTCCTGTTAGAACTTCTGATATGGTTTTCTCAGTTATTGGTGAATCATTAGGTTTCGTAGGATCTTGTGCTTTGATTTTGATTTATTTCTATTTAATTTTTCAAATGGTCAAAATTACTTTTGAAACAAAGAATGCATTTTATTCTTATATTTCTACGGGAATTATCATGATGATTTTATTTCACGTTTTTGAAAATATCGGAATGGGAATTGATCTTTTACCATTGACTGGTATCCCACTACCATTTGTATCTCAAGGGGGATCAGCCTTATTAGGAAATATGATTGGAATTGGCTTGATTCTATCGATGAAGTGGCACCATAAAGATTATATTTTTAGTACCGCTGGAGACTTTTAAAAGTATAAAAAAATACCTCATCATTTTTGATGAGGTATTTTTTTGCTCTTAATTTTTTCTATTTTTCTTAATATCTTCGTTTTGTGCAGCTGGTTGACGAATTACAAGAACATCACAAGCTGCAGTACGGGTAACATACTCCGTAATACTACCAATTAGTAATCTTTCTACGGCATTTAAACCAGTAGCACCTAAAATTATTAAATCGATATTGTGTTCTTCTGGAAATTCATGAGCAATGATATTCTTTGGAGAACCAAATTCAATTGAATAGTGAACATCTTTAACTCCAGCATCTTTAGCCCGGTTATAATATTCTTCAATTTTGGTTTTTGCCTCTTCAGATACTTGTTCAACCATTGCTGAATCAAAGCTAGAAACATCTTGAAATGCACGAGTATCTACTACGTGTAAAATTTCAAGAGTAGCACCGTTTCTTTTGGCTACTTCAACAGCTTTGCTAAATGCAACGTCAGCTTCTTTTGAACCATCTACGGCAACTTGGATATGTTGGTATTGTTTTAACATGTTGATCACCTCTTCATCAATATTTTACCAAAATTTTATTTAAATAGAATAATAATAAAACTATTCATTTAAATTCATGAAAGTAAATGAAAAGATGGAAAGCGCCATTGCAGCAATAATTAAGGTAATGAAATTAAATATTTTAGGTAAGGTAAATAAAATAATAATCCCAATAAAACCAGTTAAAATTAACACTAAACTAGTAATTGAGAACAGCATATTAATTTTTTTATTTCCGATAAAAGTGAAAATAATGAATTGTCCTTTATTTTTACTTCTAATTAAATACCAAGCTGTAATAAACACTAATAAAATAAAAATTAGCATTAGAACTTTTAATACCACTTATTAAACCTCACTTAATAAAAAAAGCGGCTTACGCCGCTTCCTTGAATTTCAATAAAATCTGAGTTGACTGCAACATAATGACGCTTGTTGAACCCGCAGTGTTCAAAATTTGAATCTATGTCGCAGTGAATATGGATCCTAGGACAAGCTAGTATTCCGATTCAGATGTTATTCATAAATTCCAACGTCTTTAGTTTGATCGGTCAACTTTGTAATTAGGTTGATCAACTCAGATCACTATCTATTCTAGCAAAGATATGATCAATGTCAATAAATTAGATTTACTTTTGCAGTCCATCTTTTTGCATTTTTTTTAGGCGCAGATATTGTCTTTTTAATGCATCTTCAACTTTAGAATTACCCTTCGGATTAAAGTAGGAGACATTTTTTAGGTTGTTAGGTAAGTATTGCTGGGCAATCCAATCGCCTTGAAAGTCATGGGGATAAAGATAAGAAACACCATGATTTAAGGTAGCCGCTCCCTTGTAGTGTGCGTCCTTTAGACTATCAGGGATAGGATCATTCTGCTTATTTTGAATGTCACTTATTGCTGAATCAATTGCAGTAATTGCACTATTACTTTTGGGCGATAGGCAGAGTTCAATGACAGTATTTGACAAAATAATTCGCGCTTCTGGTAGACCTACCATTTGAGCGGCTTGTACTGCATTAACTGCACGACTGCAGGCTGGGGGATTAGCGAGTCCAATATCTTCATAGGCAATTACCAATAATCGTCTACAGATTGCTACTAAATCACCAGATTCGCAGAGATTCCCTAGATAATAAAGTGCTGCATCAGTATCCGAACCTCGAATTGATTTTTGAAATGCAGATAATAAATCATAGTGGCCATCACTAGTTGCATCATAGTTTTGATATTTAAATTGGATGGAATCTTGCATTTCAGCTTTATCGATTACTAGTTTATTATCAGTGTTCTCCTGTTTTTCTTCTTTTGTCGATAGAACTGCTAATTCTAATGCATTAAGTGTTGCTCTTAAATCACCATTTCCTTTTTCAATGAGAAGATTACGCGCATCTTTTGTTAACTCTACATTGTATTTACCTAATCCTGTTTCGGAATCTTTAAGAGCACGATCAATCGCATGCGAAATGTCCATTTTTTTAAGACGATGTAATTCAAAAATCTGACATCTGGATCGAATAGCAGGAGAGATGGAAATATAGGGATTTTCTGTTGTAGCACCGATTAAAATAATATTCCCTGATTCTAAAAGAGGTAATAGAAAGTCTTGCTTTGTTTTGTCTAAACGATGTATTTCATCTAAAAGTAAGATGACAGTTCCACTCATTTTTCCTTCTTCAGCAACGATTTGAAGATCTTTTTTTGTGTCAGTTGCTGCATTAAGTTTCCTAAATGCATATTTAGTAGAACCTGCGATTGCGCTGGCAATACTAGTTTTTCCAATACCAGGAGGTCCATAAAGAATCATTGAGGATAGAAGTTTAGCTTCGACCATTCGTCTAATTATTTTCTTATTTCCTACTAAATGTTCTTGACCAACAACTTCATCTAAGTTTTTTGGGCGCATACGATAAGCAAGAGGTTGCATAATTAGTCCTTTTTTCTAAATAATTTGTCCCAGAAATTTTCTTTTTTTGGTTTTGATAATTGTTCATGTGGCACTTCTGGAGCATATACTTGGTTGATGTCAATTCTATAATGATTAATAGCAGTTTTTGAAACTACTAAAACGCCAGTGGAGTCTGGTTCGTTTTTGGCAGTTTCGTCATTTATTAAAGTGAACTTAATATCTTTTTGTGAACACAAACTCATTAATTTACTAATAAATTTATTTTGAGGCATTTTACCATTGATTAAGATAGTGTAATTTTTAAAGTCATTTAAATGGTCTAAAAACAAAGCATCTAAGTCCGGATTGTTGGTTTCTTTTACAGTCATTCTTACTAGAACTCGTTCACGTAAAGAACCTAAATATCTTCTCCGTTCATCAGGACAAGTTTGAGGAGTAATTCCTTTAGCAGCATGTTCAAGACGGGTATTTAAATCTTCAGTCATATTTCTTTTTCCTTTTTATAACAAAATATTACATTCTTAGTGTAGCAAGTGGAAAAGAAGAAAACAAAAAAGTCTTTCCAAAAGAGGAAAGACTTTTTTGTAATGAAGCAATAAATATTAAAGCTTCTTGTTGTACCATTCAACGATAAGAGCTTCATCAACTTCTGGTTCCATTTCGTCACGTTCTGGAAGACGAACTAAAGTACCAGTCATCTTGCTGTCGTCAAATGAAACAAATGGTGGACGTGATACAACTGCATCTAAAGCGTCCTTAACTTGTTGCAAGTTCTTTGACTTATCTCTTAAGCTGATTTCTTGACCAACTTTAACTTCGTATGAAGGAATGTCAACACGCTTGCCATCTACTAAGATGTGACCGTGGTTAACAAGTTGTCTAGCTTGTTCTCTAGTTGAAGCTAAACCTAAGCGGTAAACGATGTTGTCTAAACGTCTTTCAAGTAAAGCCATAAAGTTAACACCGTGCTTACCTTCACGAATCTTGCCGGCACGGATAAATAAGTTTTGGAATTGACGTTCATTTAAACCAAACATCCAACGTAACTTTTGCTTTTCCTTTAATTGTTGACCATATTCAGAAACCTTAGCACGGTTATTAGGACCATGATCACCAGGTGCGTAGTTACGACGGCTAATTTCCTTACCAGTACCTGAAAGTGAGATACCTAAGCGTCTTGAACGTTTCCAACTTGGACCAGTATATCTTGACATAAAAAATCCTCCATAAAAAATAATAATTTTTTGGAGTAAAATATGAGAAATAAGTTCAACATTCGTGCATCTCAAGTTGCATGTTTCGCCCAGTGCAGCGCGGGTTACTCGTTCACTAAACGCCTCAAGATGTTGACGTTCTTGTCACTTATTGCTGCAAATATTTTACACGAAGACTATTATAGTAAGAAATATGTTTTAAAGCAAGTAAAAGTAGAGATTTTCTAGCTGGTATTAAGATGAAGTCTGGTATAATTAATATGAATATGGAGGGTATTATGTCATCAGGGTTATCTATTCTTATTATTGTAATATTGATTGCTATAATTGCTGCGATTGCTACAGTTGTTATTCTTAATAAGTATTTTAATCATCAGATTGCGGAATTAGATGCGCTAACTGATGAATTAAAAGATATTAGCGTTGAAGAAGATATTAAACGTTTAGAGAAAATGGAATTAGCCGGAAAAAGTTTGGAAACTTTTAAAAGATGGCAGAAAGTATATCAAAAAGTTGATACTAAGGACGTTGGAGAATTAAAGCATCTTCTTGAACAAGCGGCTGGGCTTAATGCAAAATTTAATTTAATAAAAACTCGCCAATTAATTAAAGAGGCAACAGAATTATTGCAGACTAATCAAGATAATGTAGAACACAGTAAGCAAGTATTTACTAATTTACTCGAAGCAAATCGAGATAATCAAAAACACTATGCTGCTTTATCAAAAGACTACCAACAACTACGTAAAAAAATATTATCCCAATCTTTTAATTATGGGAATGCAATTGATCAGATTGAAGAAGACCTAACAACCTTAGAAAGTGATTTTCAAACTGTAAAGAATTTATCTGGTGAAGGAGATCATGAAGAAGCAAAGAAAGTATTAGTTAAAATCGATACAAATCTTACTACTTTAAAGACTGATCTTCCTAAGGTAGAGAACTTTGATCAAGAGTTAAAAAATGTTTTTCCCGATCAACTTAACGAACTCAGCAATACTTATCGTCAAATGATAAAAGATAAGTACAAAATTACTGAAGTGGATGTACTAGAAGAAATCAAGAGCTTAAGAGAACTAGTTGATAGTACTAAAAAGAGTCTTACCAAATTAGAGCTTAAAAAGGTTGAAAAGAATAATAAAGAGATAAGTACACGAATTGATAGCTTATATGACATTCTTACAAAAGAATTTAAAGCTCGACCATTTGTTGATAAAAATCAAGATAAAATTGTTCAAATTCTTTCCCATGTTGGAAATGCATCTAATCAACTTGTAGCTAAGTTAGAGCATGTGGATCAAAGTTATGAATTGACACATGGAGAGCTAGCTGAAGCTAGACAACTAAAAAGTCAAGTTAGCCGAATGAATTCTGACTTTGATGTTGACTGTCAAAAGCTAGCTGATGGTGACGGTGTTTACTCTCAAATTGAGAATAAATGGCTAACTATGTTAGATAATTTGAAAGAAATTGAAAAGACTGAGAAAAAACTCTCAAATGATATAGATGGGCTATTTGATGCAGAAAAAATTGCTAATGATTCTATAATCCACTTTAAGCAAGAAATTTCTTTAGTTTATCGAAAAGTTGAACGACGTCAGCTACCCGGAAAGCCTGAAAGTTTTATTCAGATGTATACTTTAGTATTAAATGAAGTTAAGCATACAGATAATGAATTGAATCAAGTTAGAATAAATATGGAAAAAATATCTAGCGAACTGATTCAAATTCAGGAAGATATTGAACGTTTAAAGAAAGAAGCAGATGAGATTTTAAATTCTGCTGATTTAGTTGAATTGACTATGCAATATTCAAATAAATATCTTTCAAATCCTGAAATTAAACGTGCACGTAAAGAAGCTTATGATTTATATCAGAATAAATATGAGTATAAAGAAGCGTTGGACGTAATTGCGACAGCGCTAGAAAAGGTAGAGCCAGGAAGCTATCAAAGAATTGAAAAAGAATACTATAGCGAACAAGAAGCAGACGAAGAAGAGTAAAAGATTGAAGCAATAGTGTTTTTAAGTTAAGATTTTATATGATTATCAAACGACCATCTTCTATGGTCGTTTTTTAGGGGAGAAAGAAAATTGATCTATTTTGATAATAGTGCTACAACAGCTGTCTATCCTGCAGCTTTAGAGACATATGATAAAGTAACAAAGGATATTTGGGGAAATCCTTCAAGTTTGCATAAAATGGGAGATCGATCTCATCAACTTTTAGAAGCCTCTAGAAAACAAATTGCTAATTTATTGAATGTTAAGCCATATGAGATATTTTTCACATCTAGTGGAAGTGAATCTGACAATTGGGCAATCAAAGGTACTGCTTTAGCTAAAAAAGAATTTGGTAACCATATTATTACATCAAGTGTTGAACATGCAGCAGTTTCAAATTCAGTACGTGCTTTAGAAAATTTGGGATTTCGTGTAACTGTTTTACCAGTTGATAAGAATGGACAAGTAAATCCTGAAGATTTAAAAGAAGCATTAGATAAAGAAACAATTTTGGTTTCAATTATGGGCGTTAATAATGAGATTGGTACAATTCAACCTATTAAAGCTATTAGTAAAGTTTTAGAAAATTATCCTAACGTTACTTTTCATGTTGATAATGTTCAAGCTTTGGGAAAAGATGTTTGGGATGAGGTATTTACTGATCGAGTAGACCTAATGAGTCTGTCAGCTCATAAATTTCATGCACCTCGTGGCGTAGGTATTCTTTATAAAAAAGAAGGTAAAATGATTAAGCCGTTAATTGATGGCGGTGGTCAAGAAAAGGCCTTACGTTCAAGTACTGAAAATTTACCTGCAATTGCGGCAACTGCCAAAGCCATGCGTTTATATTTAGCTGATGAAAAGAAAAATGCTGAGCAAGAATTGGCAGTTAAGAATAAAATAGTTTCCTATCTAAATGGAAAACCAGGAATTCATATTTTTTCACCAATTAACGATAATTTTGTTCCAAGTATTTTATGTTTTTCATTAGAAGGTATTCGCGGGGAAACTTTAGTTCATACGCTTGAGTCTGAAGATATCTATGTTTCAACCACTAGTGCATGTTCTTCAAGAAGTGGTGTAGAGAGTGGCACTTTGAATTCTATGAAGGTAGATGATAATTTAGCTACCGGTGCAATTAGACTAAGTTTTGATCCAAGTAATACAATTGAAGAAGCTGAGCAATTTATTTCAGTTTTTGATAAAATATATAAGCACTTCGCTGAAATTAATCATTTGAAATAAGGTGAAATTATGCAATATACAGAAGTAATGGTTCGCTATGGTGAACTATCCACTAAGGGAAAAAATCGAAAAGACTTTATCGGAAGACTTGCTGGTAATGTAACTAGAGCTTTGCAAGATTTTCCAGAAATTGAGATCCATCCTAAACATGATCGTATGCATATTGTCTTAAATGGTGCACCATTTGAGAAAATTGATCAACGTTTAAAACTTGTTTTTGGTATTCAAACATATTCTCCAACTATAAAAGTTGATAAGAATCTTGATGCAATTAAAAAAGCATCCCTTGAATTGATGCAGGCAACTTTTAAGGATGGTATGACATTTAAAGTTAATACTAGACGCAGTGACCATGATTTTGAATATGACACTAATCAGTTAAACATGATGATTGGTGATTACCTATTTGATAATATGGATAATTTAAAGGTTCAAATGAAAAAACCTGACTTAGTCTTAAGAATTGAAGTTCGTCAAGACGCAATCTATATTTCAAACCAACTTCTTCATGGAGCAGGTGGTATGCCGGTTGGAACTGCTGGAAAGGCCGTCATGATGCTATCAGGTGGGATTGATTCTCCAGTAGCTTCTTACTTAGCAATGAAGCGTGGAGTTGAAATTGATATGGTGCACTTCTTTAGTCCTCCATATACTACTGAAAAGGCACTTGCTAAAGCAAAAGAGTTAACTGGAATTTTAGCTAACTATTCTGGAAAGATTAACTTTATTGCTGTACCTTTTACTGAAATTCAAGAGCAAATTAAAGAAAAGTTACCAGAAGGCTACTTAATGACCATTCAACGCCGCTTTATGTTGCAATTAGCAGATCGTATTCGCGCAATGCGTGGTGGGTTAGCAATCTTCAATGGTGAATCAGTTGGTCAAGTGGCATCTCAAACACTAGAATCAATGGTTGCAATTAATGATGTGACTTCAACGCCGGTTCTTCGCCCAGTGGCTACAATGGATAAAACTGAAATTATTAAGCTAGCTGAGCAAATCGGAACATTCGACCTTTCTATTGAACCATTTGAAGACTGCTGTACAATTTTTGCTCCGCCGCGTCCAAAGACTAAACCAAAATTGGATGAAGCTCGTAAGCTAGAAGATAGACTTGATGCTGAAGGAATGATTCAGCGCGCAATTGATGGAATGGAGATTACACCAATTTATCCAAATCAAAAGTTCTTGGATGATAAGGCTCAAGAAGACGCAGACTTGTTATAAAAAAGTGCTAGCAGAATGCTAGCGCTTTTTATTTTAGAAAGAAAAAATATATGAGAATTGATAAGTATTTGGCTAACATGAATGTTGGTTCACGAAAAGAAGTTCATAATCTCATTAAAAAGAAGATTGTGACAGTTAATGGAGAAGTTGTAAAGACACCCAAGGAGCAAGTTAAAGAAGAAGACCAAGTAGCAGTTAATGGAGAAAAAGTGGCATATCAGCAATACCATTATTTTCTTCTCAATAAACCTAAAGGTGTTATTTCAGCAACAGAAGATAGAAGTCAAAAAACTGTTCTTTCTTTACTTAAACCTAAAGATCGTTATAAAGACATAGCGCCAGTAGGTAGACTGGATAAGGATACAACGGGTTTATTATTGTTAACAAATGATGGTGCTTTAGCCCATGAGTTGCTAGCTCCTAATAAACATGTTACTAAAAAATATCGGGCAAAAATTGCTGGAGTAGCTGATGAAGAGACAGTTAAAATTTTTGCTATTGGTATGACATTAGGTGATGGGACAAAACTAAAACCAGCAGAATTAAAGATTTTAATGCAAGATAAAGAGTCCGATCAATCAGAAATTGAGATTGAAATTCAAGAGGGAAAGTATCACCAAATTAAGCGAATGTTTGGAGCAGTGGGGATGAAAGTAATAGAATTAGATCGAATTTCCATGGGAAAATTGGTCCTGCCAGCTAACCTAAAACGCGGCCAATATCAGGAAATTACTCTAAAAGAAATTAAGTAGAGAATTAGAATTATGAACAAACATATTTTGGTTGGTTTCTTCATCTTAATTTTTACGTTTACTTGTGGCTTTTTAAATATTGCCCACCGCGGAGACAATGAACAAGGAAAGTTTGCAGAGCATAGTTGGGTTGCCTATGATCGCGCAGTATGTGCAAAAGTAGACTATTTAGAATTAGATTTACAACAGACTGCTGACAATGTTCTCGTAGTAAGCCATGATGAAAATTTAAGTAGAGTTTTTGGAATTGATAAAAGCATTGCAAATCTGTCTTATCATGATCTAATTACATATAAAAATCAAAATGGTGAGTCCATTCATCGTCTTGCCGATGTCTTTCAACGTTATCATAGTTCTAACGTGAAATTTATGATTGAACCAAAAGATAGTAGTGATAATGAGATTAATAATCTACTTAGTTTAATCAAAAAATATCATTTACAAAATCGAGTGTTGTTAGAATCGTTCTCAGAGCGAGCTCTTTTAAAAATTCATAAAAGTGAGCCACAAATTCCTTTAACTCAATTAGCTGGTGATTTTAAAATATCCCCAATGCTGCAGTATTATGCAAATAATTTTTATGCTAAGACAGCTGCGGATTATTTAGGTGAGCATAATAAAAAGTATTTACTCTGGGGCATTGATACAGAAACTCAAATGAAGAAGTATTCGCGCCCAGAAGAAAATGTTTCAGGAATATTGACAGATTATCCAGTTAAATTGGCCGCTATTTTACATGAAAATAATGTCTTTAAAAGATACTATGAAGCAGCCGCTTACCCCAGTGAATCAATTTCAGGTTATATGTATTTGAAAAATGGTAAAAAAGTTTATGTTGATCAAGTTAAAATGAAAGACAATCAACTTTTTTATCATGTAAAACCTAATATTTGGATTAGTTATGATAATTTAAAAAATTCCAATAAGTTTGCTCCTAAAGCACAAGTGGGCAAAATTAAGTTAGAACATGATGCTCAAGTTTATACCGATCCAGCTTTTGAAAAGAAAACCGAGAAGAAATTACGTAAAGATAGTGCTTGGAATTATTTTGCAGTAAAAAAATGCATGGGAAAACTGCCTATAACTTGGGTGGTGCACAGTGGGTAAGCCAATAATTTTTATTGCTAGCCTAATAAAAACATGATAAACTTATAATCAACATATAGGGAGTAACCGGCATAAGGGTGTACTTACGGCGTCAAAACGAAATTAATTTTTCCGCTGTAAGTTTAAATGGTGAGACTATTGGCTAAACGTTTTTTGTTCAGACAATGGTCTCTTTTTTTATGCCAAAGTCTGGTTTTCTCAGTAGATGGAGGGTTTAAGTGAAAGCATATTATCGTGAGAGTAAAGAAGAAGTTCTAAAAGAGCTTGGAGCTAATGAGCAGCAAGGTTTAACTAGTAAAGCCGCTCAAGAAAAATTAGCTCAAGTAGGACCCAATGCTCTAGTAGAAGGTAAGAAAAAAAGTGTTGTAGAAGTCTTTTTAGAACAATTTAAAGACCTAATGGTTATTATCTTGATTGTTGCAGCTGTGATTTCTGCATTTACTGGTAACTTAGAAAGTACAGCAGTTATTATTGTTGTTTTGATTCTAAATGCTATTTTAGGAACAGTGCAACATGTTAAGGCGGAAAAGTCGCTAGAAGCATTGAAGTCCCTATCTGCACCTGTCGCTAAGGTTTTAAGAGATGGTAAGAAACAAGAAATTGCCGCAAAAGATGTTGTTCCTGGCGATATACTTTTACTTGAAGCAGGGGATTTAGTTACTGCGGATGGTAGAATTTTAGATAATTTTTCATTGCAGGTAAATGAAAGCTCCTTAACCGGTGAGTCAACTAATATTGATAAGTTAGACACTACTTTTGAAAAAGAAGTTCCTTTGGCTGATCGAGTGAACATGGTATATTCTAGTTCTCTTGTAACTTATGGACGTGCAAATGTTTTAGTTACAGCAACTGGTATGGATACTGAAATTGGTAAAATTGCTACCTTAATGAATGAAACTAAGGAGCGAAGAACGCCATTACAAGTTTCACTTGATCAATTTTCATCTCGTCTTGCAACTGCAATTTTGATTTTCTGTGCCTTGATTTTAGGATTGCAAATGTGGCGTGGTCAACCTTTGCTAGATGCATTACTATTTGCAGTAGCATTAGCCGTAGCAGCTATTCCTGAAGCTTTAAGCTCAATTGTAACCATTGTACAGGCTATGGGAACTCAAAAAATGGCTAAAGAGCATGCAATTATCAAAAATTTAGCTGCAGTTGAATCATTAGGGTCAGTTTCAGTAATTTGTTCTGATAAAACTGGAACTTTAACGCAAAATAAGATGACTGTTGAAGACATTTATATTGGCGGTAAAGTTCTTAAGCCTGAAGAGTTGAACTTAAGTAATCAGTTGCATCGTTATTTACTATATGATGTTGTTTTAAACAATGATGCAAGTCTATCTGATGGTAAAAAAATTGGTGATCCAACAGAATCAGCCTTATTAGAAATGTACCGTAAAGTTCCAGGAATTGATCTTGGTGACGGAAAATTAGGCTTATCTGAAAGTGAGTTAAGAGAACATTTAGATCGTTTAGAGGAAGTGCCTTTTGACTCTGATAGAAAATTAATGAGTACTAAGCACTTAATTCACACTGTTCCTACAATTTTTGTAAAAGGAGCAATCGATGTTTTACTTAAACGTTGTGTGAATATTCGTTTTGGGGATGATGTCCGCCCAATGACTGAAGAAGATCGAAAAGATATTTTGGCTCAAAATAATCACTTTTCAGAAAATGGACTAAGAGTGTTAGCATTTGCCTATAAGGAAAGTGATGAAGAGTTATCTACTGATAGCGAAAAAGACTTAACTTTCATTGGTTTGGTTTCAGAAATGGATCCACCTAGAGAAGAAAGTGTTGCAGCTGTTGCACGTGCTAAAGAAGCCGGGATTAGAACTGTGATGATCACTGGTGACCACAAAGTAACTGCAGTAGCAATTGCGAAAAAGATTGGTATTTTCACTGATGGGGATCTTGCATTAACAGGGTTAGAGTTAGATGCATTAAGTGATGAAGAATTAGACCAACAAATTGAAAAAGTAGCAGTTTATGCCCGAGTTTCACCAGAAAACAAAATTAGAATTGTTAATGCCTGGCAAAGAAAAAATCATATCGTATCAATGACAGGTGACGGAGTTAACGATGCACCTGCATTAAAGAAGGCAGACGTTGGTGTTGCAATGGGTATTACTGGTACTGAAGTATCAAAAGATGCTGCAAGTATGATTTTGACTGATGATAACTTTGCGACAATTATTAAAGCTGTTGCAAATGGTAGAACAGTTTATGAAAATATCCGTAATGCGATTGGATATTTATTATCTGGTAACTTATCAGCTATCATTACTGTTTTATTTGCTTCAATCGCTGCGTTACCAGTTCCATTTGTTGCAGTTCAACTTTTATTCATTAACTTAGTTACTGACTCTCTTCCAGCTTTAGCTATTGGGATGGAACCAGGAAATCCTGATATTTTAAAACGTAAACCACGTGATCCTAAAGCTAGTTTGTTAGATAAAAAATTCGTTACACAAATTAGTATTCAAGGTTTCTTAATTTCATTAAGTGTTATTGCTGCTTTCTTACTTGGCTTAAGGGATACACCAGCAATTGCATGTACTATGGCCTTTTCAACTTTAACATTTGCGCGTTTACTTCATGGATTCAACTGCCGTTCACAACACAGTATTTTTAAGATTGGATTTAAAAATAATTGGTACAGTTTGGCAGCTTTTGCATTAGGAACTGTACTTTTAGCCTTAATTCTTTTTGTACCAGCATTACATGGACTATTTGCAGTTCAACCATTAACTGCTCAAGAAGTATGGCTAATTGTGATTTTGGCAATTATTCCAACTATCTTAATTCAATTAGTGAAAGTGATTAGAGAAAATAGAGATTAATTCTTAGCTTTCTTCTTATTTTCTTTCATGCTATAATCGTAAACAAAGCAAGAATCAAGAGGAGTAATTTCGCATTACAGAGAAAAGTCAATATGCTGAGAGACTTAAAGAATATTACTAGTAGCTTGATTAGCTGATTAATTGAATTTTTTAGTAGGTTAATCCGGACACTTCAGCGCCGTTATCGCTTATAAGAGAGGTATAGGTTCTATACCTAATCGTAGGTGGTACCGCGGAAAAATTTCGTCCTAGACAAATATTTGTCTAGGACTTTTTTATTGGAGGAATTTAAATGGCAGATTTAGCACCTAAATATAATCCTAATGAAGTTGAAAAAGGAAGATATCAGGAATGGCTTGATGAAGATCTTTTTAAGCCATCTGGCAATAAAAAAGCTCATCCCTATTCAATCGTTATCCCAC
Source organism: Lactobacillus sp. UMNPBX19 (assembly GCF_002553805.1). Taxonomy (NCBI): domain Bacteria; kingdom Bacillati; phylum Bacillota; class Bacilli; order Lactobacillales; family Lactobacillaceae; genus Lactobacillus; species Lactobacillus sp. UMNPBX19. The sequence continues at coordinate 77,831 of NZ_PCYR01000001.1, read as the reverse complement.
CACCAAATGTAACTGGTAAGTTGCACTTGGGACATGCATGGGATACAGCAATTCAAGATACATTAATTCGTTTTAAGCGTATGCAAGGTTATGATACTTTATACCTTCCTGGTATGGATCATGCTGGTATTGCAACTCAAGCTAAAGTTGAAGCCAAACTTCGTACACAAGGAAAAGATCGTCACGAAATGGGACGTGAAGCTTTTGTTAAGCAAGTTTGGGACTGGAAAGATGAATATGCATCAATTATCAAGAGCCAATGGGCAAAGATGGGTCTTTCACTAGATTATTCTCGTGAAAGATTTACCCTTGATAAAGGTCTTTCAAGAGCTGTTAGAAAAGTTTTCGTTCAACTTTATAATGAAGGACTCATTTACCGTGGTGAATATATCATTAACTGGGATCCAAAATTGGAAACTGCTCTTAGTGATATCGAAGTTATTCACAAAGATGATAAGGGCGCATTTTACCACATTAAGTATCCATTTGCAGATGGTTCTGGATTTGTTGAAATTGCAACTACTCGTCCTGAAACTATGTTTGGTGATACTGCAGTAGCTGTTGCACCAGGGGATGAACGTTACAAAGATATTGTTGGTAAGGAATTAGTATTACCACTTGTTGGACGCCACATCCCAATTATTGAAGACCAACACGTTGATCCAGAATTTGGTACCGGTCTTGTTAAGATCACTCCAGCTCATGATCCTAACGACTTCCAAGTAGGTAATCGTCATAACTTAGAAAGAATCAATGTTATGAATGATAACGGAACTATGAACGAAGAAGCTGGCAAGTATGCTGGTATGGATCGTTTCGAAGCACGGGATGCGCTAGTTAAGGATCTTAAAGAAGAAGGCTTCTTAATCAAGGTGGAACCAATTGTTCACTCAGTTGGTCACTCAGAGCGTTCTGGTGTTCAAGTAGAACCAAGACTTTCTAAACAATGGTTCGTTAAGATGAAGCCATTAGCTGAAAAAGTTTTGGAAAACCAAAAGACTGATGACAAGGTAAACTTTGTTCCTGAAAGATTTGAACATACTCTTGAACAATGGATGAGCGATGTTCATGACTGGGTAATTTCTCGTCAATTATGGTGGGGCCACAGAATTCCAGCTTGGTACAACAAGAAGACTGGTGAAACTTACGTAGGTCTTGAAGCTCCTAAAGATAGTGAAAACTGGGAGCAAGATCCAGATGTACTTGATACTTGGTTCTCAAGTGCATTATGGCCATTCTCTACTTTAGGTTGGCCTGATGAAGATTCAGAAGACTTCAAGCGCTACTTCCCAACTAATACTTTAGTTACTGGTTACGATATCATTTTCTTCTGGGTATCAAGAATGATTTTCCAAAGTTTACACTTTACTGGTAAGCGTCCATTTGATGATGTTGTTTTGCATGGTTTAATTCGTGACCCACAAGGACGTAAGATGAGTAAGTCTTTGGGTAACGGTGTTGACCCAATGGATGTTGTTGATGAATATGGTGCTGACGCTCTTCGTTGGTTCTTACTTAACGGTACAGCTCCTGGTCAAGATACTCGTTATGATCCAAAGAAGATGGGTGCAGCTTGGAACTTTATCAACAAGATTTGGAACGCAAGTCGTTTCGTAATTATGAACTTGCCAGAAGATGCTAAGCCGGCTCATATGCCAGATACTTCTAAGTTTGATTTGGCAGATAGTTGGATTTTTGATCGTTTGAATCACACTGTTAGTGAAGTAACTAGATTATTTGATGAATATCAATTTGGTGAAGCTGGTCGTGAACTTTACAACTTTATTTGGAATGACTTCTGTGATTGGTACATTGAAATTTCTAAGGTTGCATTAAACGGTGATGACGAAGAATTAAAGGCTAGAAAACAAGAAAACTTAATCTGGATTCTTGATCAAATCTTACGTTTACTTCACCCAATTATGCCATTTGTAACTGAAAAGTTATGGCTTTCAATGCCTCACGATGGTAAGAGTATTATGGTAGCTAAATATCCAGAAACTCATAAGGAATTTGAAAACAAAGCAGCTGACAGTCAAATGGCCTTCTTAATTGAAGTAATTAAGGCTGTTAGAAATATCCGTATGGAAGTTAATGCACCTATGTCATCCCCAATTGATATCATGATTCAAATTGATGATGATAAGAATAAAGCTGTTTTGGATAATAACGCTGAATATGTAGAAAACTTCCTTCATCCAAAAGCTTTATCTGTTGCAGCTGATATTGAAGCACCAAAACTTGCTAAAACTGCCGTAATTCCAGGAGCTCAAATATTTGTTCCATTAACTGAATTAGTTAATGTAGATGAAGAACTCGCTAAGATGGAAAAGGAAGAAAAACGTCTTGAAGCTGAAGTTGAAAGAGCTGAAAAGAAACTTTCAAATCAAGGATTTGTAGCCCATGCTCCTGAAGCAGTTATAAATAAAGAAAAAGAAAAGAAGGCTGACTACGAAAGTCAACTTGCTGGTGTTCGTGAAAGAATGAAAGAATTAAAGGAAAGTAAATAGAAGTGAAATTTACTAATATCGACCAGGTAATTAAGAGAATATATTCTTTACCCAAACTTCATCCTAAAAATGATCTGAGTTATATCCGAAGGATTTTGAAACAGCTAAATAATCCTCAAGATAGTGTTAGGGCAATTCATGTTACCGGAACAAATGGTAAAGGGTCGACATCCTATTATTTGAGTAATCTATTGCAAAAGGCCGGTCAAAAGACTGGCCTTTTTGTGTCTCCTTATATATATGAATTTAATGAACGAATTCAATTAAATGGTAAAAATATAAGCAATAATGATCTCATTAAAACAGCTAATGAAATTGAGACGGCAATAGAGATACTAAAAAAAGACGATCCTAATTTTTCTTTAGTAACATTTGAATATGAAGTAGCTTTGGCCTTTCAATTTTTTGCTCAAGAAAACTGTGACTATGCAGTTATTGAAGTAGGAATTGGAGGAGAGCATGACAAGACAAATGTAATTATTCCCGAAGTAAGTGTTATTACAACAATTGGATTAGATCATGAAAAAATAATAGGGCCAACTTTAAAAGATATTGCTGAAGAAAAAAGTGGTGTAATAAAATCTAATAAACCCGTGGTCTTAGGAAATGTTCCCCAAAATGTATTAGAGATTTTACTTAATAAGGCGCAAAGTGAAAATTCAAAATCATTTTTATTAGGAAGAGATTTTCAAATAAAAATAATTCCCGATGTGATTGAATATCAAGATTCAAAGAATCTCTATAATTTTGCATTACGGCCTTTGGTAGAAGCTTATGATATTGGGGTAGCAGTTCAAGCAATTCAATTGTTGCAACTTGATTTAGATAGAAAAAAGATTGAAGAAGCAATTAATGAAACCCGTATTCCTGGTAGATATGATGTGATTCAAACTAGTCCTGAAATCATTGTCGACGGAGCACATAATTTACAAGCGATGGAGAATCTTTTAAACTTAGTTCGAAAGAAGAAAAAAGGACAAATCTACGTGTTACTTGGAATGATGAAAGATAAAGACCTGGGTCCAGTCACAAAATTATTTAAGGATGAAAAAGTCACTTTAACACGAATTGATTATCCTAGAGCTGCTAGATTAGAAGACTTTCCAAAAGAGGCACAAAAAGAATTTGAATATAAAGAAAATTTTGAAGAAGCTTATACAAGCTTGAAGAATAAGTTGCAGGCAGATGATATGCTATTAGTGACAGGATCTTTTTATTTAGTTGGTGCAGTTTTAAATTACTGCAAAAGAGGTAAAGATGAAAGTTGAAGATATTGCTGATCCTATTGAAGGTATAATTTTTGATATGGATGGATTATTAGTTAATTCCGAAAAGTTGTATTGGGATGCTAATATCGTGGCTGCTAAAGAAGCAAACTTAGATATTCCTGATGATAGTTATCTGAAACTAGTTGGTTCTTCAGTTAAGGAAATGGAAGATTTTTATCATAGACATTTCAAAACTGAAGCCGATCGAGATAAATTTATTAAAAGAACTGATGATTTAGTCTGGAAATGGACTGATGAAGGTAAACTTAAACTTCAACCAGGAGTACGAGAAGCATTAGCGGTATTTAAAGAGAAAAATATCAAATTATCAATTGCATCGAGTAATTATGAGAATGTAATTGTCCATAATTTAGATGTTTTAAAAATAAAAGATTACTTTGATTTTTATCTAAGTTATAAAGATGTTGAATCTGGAAATATTCAAGCTAAGCCAGCACCAGATATTTATCTATTGGCTGCTAAAAAAATGCAATTACCTAAAGAGAATCTACTAGTATTTGAAGATTCAAGCACAGGTGTTGCAGCAGCAAGTGCTGCGAGTTTAAAATGCGTAATGGTTCCAGATTTAAAGCAACCAACAAATTTAGATAAAGATAAGGCGACATTAATTTGCAAAGATTTTTATGCTTTTCTTGAAAAAATTAAATAGTTTTTTCGTAATAAATATCAAAGGAGTAATTGATATTTATGAAAAAAGAAGAATTATTGCAGACTGATGTTGATTTAATAAAGAAATTAGCTGAATTGTTAGAGAAAAAAGATATTCTTACATTTAATAGTTTATTTAGAAAACTAGATGAGGTAGGAATCAGTAGCTTTAAGGAACTATGGCAATTTGCTGCTAGTCCAAGTTGCAATGATGAGGTAGCAATTTTACTTCAATTGTTATTGGAGCGCGTAAAGAGCGTCAATAATAAGAAAATTGAGAGCTTTTACTCGAGTTCACAAGTAGGATGCTATATCGCGGATAAATTATGTGGCCGTCCGCAAGAAGAGCTATATGGAATTTATTTGGATTCAAAAAATAAGATAATTGCTGAAAAATTAATTTTTCAGGGAACGGTAAATAGAGCAGTTGCTCATCCCCGAGATATCTTTCGATGGGCTGTCATTTATAATAGTACTGCCTTTTTTGTAGCACATAATCATCCTAGTGGGGATGAACAGCCATCGCAACATGATTTACGCTTTACAAAAAAGTTAGTAGAAGCAAGTAAATGTATGGGAATTGATTTTTTAGATCATTTTATTGTGACAGATAATACCTATTTAAGCTTTCGAGAGACTGAACTTCTTTAAGTCTTCCTTAAGTATTAGGCAAATTTCCTTAAAGCAAATTTTTACATCAGTGTTTCTATGCTATAATATCTAAGACTAAATAAAGATACGATTTAGGCTAAAATAATTAAAGAGATAAATTTAAGGAGAGATTTTGCGTGTTTGGATTAGGATCTAAAAATATTGGGATTGATTTGGGAACTGCCAACACACTCGTTTATATTGAAGGTAAAGGTATTGTTTTACGTGAACCTTCTGTTGTTGCTAAGAATACTCAAACGGGTGAAGTTATTGCAGTTGGTTCCGAAGCCAAAGAAATGATTGGTAGAACTCCTGGATCAATTGTTGCTATTCGACCAATGAAAGATGGAGTAATCGCAGATTACGATACAACTGCTGCTATGCTTAAGTATTTCATGGAAAAAACAGTTGGTAATTCAAAGCCAGCTGCAATGATTTGTGTACCATCAGGTGTAACTGAAGTTGAAAAGAGAGCTGTTATTGATGCAGCTAGAGTTGCTGGTGCACGTGAAGCATACGTAATTGAAGAACCATTTGCTGCAGCTATTGGTGCTGGCCTTCCTGTTATGGATCCAACAGGTTCAATGGTTGTTGATATTGGTGGGGGAACTACTGATGTGGCAACTATCTCATTAGGTGGTATTGTTTCATCTCGTTCTACCAGAATGGCAGGAGATAAGTTTAATAGTTCAATTGCAACTTATATTCATCAAAATTACAACTTATTAATTGGTGAAAGAACTGCTGAAACTATTAAGATTCAAATTGCTTCTGCTTCAGTTGAAAAGGCAAAAGAAATTGAATCAATGAATATTCGTGGACGTGATTTAGTCACAGGATTACCAAAGTCAATTGATATTAATGCAGAAGATGTTGCAAAAGCTATTCAAGAAGTAGTTCAAAATATAATTGTAGCAATTAAAGAAACTTTGGAAGAAACATCTCCAGAAATTGCTGCTGATGTTATTGACCATGGTATCGTATTAACCGGTGGTGGAGCTCTTTTGAAGAACTTACCGGAAGTTATTTCAGATGCTACTAAAGTTCCAGTCTTTATTGCTCAAGATCCACTTGATTGTGTTGCAATTGGTACCGGTGAATCTCTCAAAAATATTGAAGTTATGCGTAAGAGACGTTAATTTAGAGACCGGCGTAAAAGCCGGTCTTTTTCTATTAACTTTTAAATTAGGAAGATAGTAGTAGATGAAAAAATTTCTCAAAAACAAAAAGTTATTGACAATTTTTGTCCTAGTTATTTTAGTTTTAAGTATGTTATCTATTTCTGTTCGCTTACGTAATAGAAGACAATCACCTTTTTTAGTTCAAAAAATTGGTAATGATACTGTTTCCATAGTAACCCGAGTAGTTAATTGGCCAATTAACTTAATTTCTAATGGGGCGGCTAATGTAGAAGATCTGTTTAATACTCAAGCTGAAAACGATCATTTAAAAAAGCAAGTTGATAATCTTGCTCAAACTAAGGCTCGAAATAGTTCGCTTGAAGCTGAGAATACTCAGTTAAAGCAAGCTTTAAAATTAAAGAAAACTTTGACGGACTATACAATTATTAATGGTTCGGTAATTTCTCGTGCTGCAGATACTTGGTCAGATTTATTAATTATTGATCAAGGTTCAAGAGTAGGTGTTAAGAAGAATATGCCTGTTATGGCAGGTGAAGGTGTAATTGGACGGGTTGTTGAGGTAAATAGTACTACTTCAAAGGTCGAACTGATTACTACAACTGATAAATCAACAAATAAATTTGCTGTAGAAGCTGATGCAGCTAATGGCAAAAAAGTTCATGGAGTAATTTCTGTTGTTGGAAATAATCAAATAGTATTTACCCAAGTAGTTGACGGTCAAAAGTTGAAGAAAGGAACCCGAGTTTATACTAGTGGAATGGGTGGTCTATCTCCAAAAGGTCTCTTAATAGGAACAGTTAAGAAGACAACCCGGGATACTTTTGGCTTATCAGATGTTGTCGAAATTCAACCAGCAGGTAACCTTAACGATCCATCAGTTGTATCTGTAATTAAAAGAAAGGTTGAAGGGTAATGGCAGAATTACGTCGATGGTATGTTGCCATTGCTTTGTTTGTGGCATTAATTCTAGATGGAGTATTAGCTTATAATTTACAAACTTTTATCTTTCATCGAGGTTTTTCTGGAAGTTGTTGGTTAACAATTATTGGGATTACCTTAATTTCTCTATGCGATGATAAAAATGATGCTGATATTTGGCTCTGCTTAGGATTAGGCCTTATTGCGGATCTATACTATTTAGGAATTATTGGAATTTATACTGTAGCTTTTCCTTTAATCTGTTTTATTATTCAGCAAAGTGCTCGCTTTCTTCCAGAAGTATTCTGGTTTAGATTATTAATCTGTTTAGTTACTTATTTATGCGTAAGTGCTTATGTGTTTTTGATGTTTAATATGGTAGGCATGATCCAATTGTCTTTTGCTAGTTTTTCACGTAGTATTTTGCCTAATTTACTATGGTGCTTAATTCTTGTTTTATGTACTTATTGGTTCTGGGTAAAATTAGCTGAAGAGTATCCATTTTTGAAAAAAGAATACTATTTCTAAACAAAAAAGAGTCGCTATTAAGCGGCTCTTTTTAATATACAAAAGATTTTAAAATTGAAAGACACCAGTTCCAATTAAAGCAGTAGCTACTACCCCAAGAAGGGTGATAACTGCCATAAACCAGGCCATAATAATAGTTAACTTTTGAAATCCGGATTTTTTCTTATGTTTTCTCATATGTCCCTCCTAAATTAATAATTCTAGTGTACCATGTTTTAATTGTAATTTTATATTTAATTGAAATAGTTTAAAATAAACTTATTGGAGGGTTTTCATGAATTTTTTGCTTATCTTTTTAATTCCTTTATGTGGAATTGTCGTTGCTGCTTTTTTAGTAAAATTATTTCCTAAGGCTCAATTTAGTGGTTATGACATTTTTCCTTTTTTCTTTATTGTTGCTTGTCAGTTATTAACTCAAGAAACAAAGCAGCCATCTTTTTTACCGTATGGATTTTTACTTTACTTTATTTTAGTTGTAATTGTTTCAATTTATACTGCAATTAAAAACAAAAACATTTCAGTGGGTAAGACATTTGGAATGTTATGGCACTATTTAGCAGCATCATCTATTGTTTGGTACGTTGGTCTCTTAATTTTGCTTTTACTATAAAAAATTCCCCCACTTTTTTAATAAACCTTAAACTGTCCTCAATCATGATGATGAGGGCATTTTTTGTTGAATAAAATTATAATCATCATAAAATAACGTAATATATAAATAAAAAGTGCAAAACTTGTGGTAGAAAGTGGGGAAGTGTGGTAAATTATTCATTGGAAAGGGGGCTAGACCATGTTCATGGGCGAGTATCATCATAATCTCGACAGCAAAGGCCGGCTAATTATACCAGCCAAATTTAGAGTTGAGATTGGTGATAAGATGATATTTACTCGTGGAATGGAAGGCTGTATTTTTGGCTATCCAATTGAAGAATGGCAAAAAATTGAGGCTAAGTTAGCCAAACTTCCACTGACTAAGAGAAGTGCACGTAAGTTTACGCGACTTTTCTACTCAGGTGCGATGGAGAGTGAGTTTGACAAGCAAGGACGTGTTAATCTGACCATGACACTGAAAGAGCATGCCGCACTCATTAAGGAATGTGTAATTGTTGGTGTTTCCAATAGAATTGAAATTTGGTCAGCAGAACGCTGGAATGATTTCTCAGAGGAAGCCAACGAAAACTATGACGATATCGCAGAAGACTTGGATGACATCGAGTTATAAAATTATGAAATTCAAGCATAAAAGCGTGCTTTTGCACGAAACAATAGACAATTTAAATCCAAAAGATGGTGGTCTTTATGTAGACGCAACTTTTGGTGGTGGTGGTCACGCCCGTTATCTACTCAGTAAGTTAAATAAGGGTACTGTGATTGGATTTGATCAAGATGAGTATGCAATTTCTATGGCAAAAGAGAGTTTTGCCAAGGAGTTACAGGTAGGAGCAGAACCTCGATTAATGTTGGTTCATGATAACTTCTGTCATTTGAAAGAAAATCTGGTAGAGCTGGGGATTTCAGATGGAATAGATGGTATTTATTACGATCTCGGAGTTTCGTCTCCACAGTTTGATCAACCTGAACGGGGTTTTTCTTATCGTTTCGATGCTAGATTAGATATGAGGATGGACCAAAGCCAAGAGTTAGATGCTTATACAATGGTAAACACGTGGTCACAAAAAGAATTAAGTGACGTTTTGTATAAGTATGGAGATGAAAAGTTTTCTCGTCAGATTGCTAGAAAAATAGTTGATCGAAGAAAAGAGAAGCCAATTGTAACTACTTTTGATTTAGTAGATGTGATTAAGGATGCCATTCCAGCATATGCACGACGAAGTGGGGGACATCCTGCGAAGAAGAGCTTTCAAGCTATTCGAGTTGCAGTTAACAATGAATTAGAGGTATTACAAGAATCTCTTGAAGAAGCAATTAAGCTATTGAAACCAGGTGGTCGAATTAGTGTAATTACTTTTCAGTCTCATGAAGATAAAATCGTCAAAAAGATATTTAAAAAGTATTCTGAAGTCGAAATACCACGGGGAATGCCTATGGTACCGGCTGACAGTAAACCAACATTGCGATTGATTAGTCGCAAACCTATCATGGCAAGTAGCGATGAGTTAGAGGAAAATAATCGCTCACACAGTGCCAAGTTAAGGGTTGCAGAGAAATTATAATTTTTAGTTAATATTTAAGGAGAAAAAGATGGCTGATAGCTCAGCAAGAAATTTAAATTATCAACAAAGTCAACAGCAGACTGAGCAGCCAAAGAAAGCAATTGTTCTTAATCCTAAAAGCGTTCCTTGGACAGCATTTGAAAAAAGTTTAGTCGTTCTAGGTTCACTCATTACATTAGGTTTAATGATTTTATTGGTTTCAGCTAGCATTTCCGCTACTAGTGCTCAACATAAATTAGCAAATGTTGAGCAAACAATAATTTCTCAAAAAAGTCATAACACTGATCTTCGTCAGAAGATTGGTGAATTAACGTCAACTACTAGAATTAATAAAATTGCCCGTGATCAAGGCTTGCACTTGGTTGAGAGTAACATTAGGAATGTCCGTTAATGAAAAAGTTTAATAACTTAAATAGAAATAGATCCAAAGCCCACGGCTACCGCTTTACGGTGGGGAGAATCCTCCAGCTAGTCTTGGCTTTGGTTTTTCTTGTATTTATAGGTAGATTTTTATATATAGGGATTTCAAATCAGGTTGCTGGCGAAAACCTAAATAAGCGTGTAAATCAGATTTATAGGCGAAATGAGGTGTTAAAGGCAACCCGAGGAACAATTTATGATAAAAATGGTTTAACTCTTGCTGAAGATGCGCATGTCTTTACTGTATATGCCATCTTAGATAAGAGTTCAATTGATTATCATAATAAGCCAATGTATGTTACGAATAAACGCAAAACAGCACAAAAGTTGGCTGAAGTACTTCCTTTAAGTGAAGAAAAAATATATTCATATTTGACTCCGAAGCATAAGGCTTTCCAGGTTGAATTTGGTTCAGCTGGAACAGGTTTAACTTTATCTCAAAAGGAAAAAATTGAAGAGATGAAGTTGCCAGGAATTAAATTTATCGAAACTCCATCTAGACTTTATCCCAATGGAAACTTTGCTTCTCACATTATTGGTTTGGCACAACCCCAAAAGAATCAAGGAAATAGTACTTTAGTTGGTACGATGGGAATTGAAGCATACTTTGACAAGCAATTAGCCGGTAAAGATGGGTATCGCGAAGCTTTTGTAGATGCAGAAAATTATCAATTGCCTAATAGTCAAAAGAATGCACGTGCTACAAAAGATGGAGACAACATTTATTTGACACTTGATTCACGATTGCAAACCTACTTAGAGGTTTTAATGTCGCAAGTGCAAGATAAATATAAGCCAAAAGCTTTAACAGCAGTTGTAGAAGATATTAAAACTGGTAAAATTCTGGCTGCTTCTCAGCGTCCTACCTTTAATCCTCAAACTAAAAAGGGATTAGATACATCATGGCGAAATATGTTAGTGCAGGATTCCTATGAACCGGGATCAGTTTTCAAAGTTTTAACTTATTCAAGTGCAATTGAAAGCGGTCATTACAATCCTAATGAACAATTCAAGTCTGGAGCAGTCGCTGTTCAGGGCTCAACAATTCATGACTGGAACAATAGTGGGTGGGGAATCATTCCGTTTAGCCAAGCCTTTCCTCATTCCAGTAATGTTGGTTTTGTAAAAATTGAACAAAAGATGGGTTCAAAAACTTGGAAAGAATATTTGAATAAATACCGAATCGGTAAAAAGACAGGCGTAACGCTTCCTGGAGAAACCGCAGGTATTTTAAACTTTTCTACTCCGTTGAATCAGGCTGTTACTGCATTTGGACAAGGGGTTACTGTTAATGCAATGCAAATGATGCAAGCATATAGTGCCTTGGCCAATAATGGTCAGATGGTAAAACCTCAATTTGTCGAAAAAATAGTTTCACCTTCTGGTAAAGTAGTAGAAAAGTTTCACCGTACAAAAGTCGGAACACCTATTTATTCTGCTAAAACAGCTAAAACTGTTCTAAAAGGAATGCAAGATGTTGTAAACGCATCTTACGGTACTGGTGCAGCTTATAAAATGCCAGGAAAGAGCATCGCTGTAAAAACTGGTACGGCACAAATAGCTGGACCTCATGGTGGATATTTGACTGGGGATAATAATTATATTTTCTCAGTAGTTGGGGTAACACCTGCTAATAACCCTCGTTATTGTGTTTATTTAACCATGAAGCAGCCACAAAAAATGTCCAAACCAGCTGAAACAATTCTTTCTTCTATTTTTAAACCAATTATGAATCGCTTGATTTCACTTTCTGATTCTTCAGCAAAGGTTAATGAAAAAGTAACCGTCCCCGCTTTAACTGGTAAAAGCGTTGAAAAAGCAAAAGAAGATGCTAATAATGCAGGAGTTTCAGTTGAAGTGATTGGAACTGGAAAGAATGTTAGTCGGCAGTCAGTAGGAGCTGGTGTAAAAGAAGATACCGATACAAAGATTTTCTTGTATACTGGAGGACAAGTTACATGTCCAAATATGGTTGGCTGGAGCGAAGATAAGGTTAATAGCTTCATGACGACAACTGATATTCCAATTACGATTAATGGAAAAGGAAAAGTTACTAAACAGTCTATTCCGGCTGGGAAAGTAATTGATAAAAATAGTAAGCTATCTGTAAACTTAAAATAGTAAAAGTTAAAGGAGTAATACAAAATGCAGTTTTCTTTGATACCGTTCATTAGCAGCTTTGCTCTTACGGTTATCTTCTTACCGTTGTTTATTGGTTTCATGCGAATGAAACATGAAGGACAAGTTATTAGAGATGAAGGCCCTAAGTGGCATGAGAAAAAATCAGGTACACCAACTATGGGTGGAGTGGTCTTTATGCTTGCCGGTGTTATTTCTACCTTATGGGTGTTGATTTGGCAAAAAGATTTAAATAAGACTGCATGGATTTTAATTATTGCTTTCTTAGGATACGGAATTATTGGCTTTTTAGATGATGGAATTAAGCTATATTTCAAACGTAACTTAGGCTTGAGAGCATGGCAAAAATTATTAGGACAAATTATTATTGCAGCTTTAATTATTACACTAGCCTTTAGTGATCATTTTGCCTTTGAATTATATATACCTTTTGCAGGAATGGTAAGAAATTCCTTCCTCTTTAGTTTGTTTGTTCTTTTCTGGTTGGTTGGTTTTTCTAACGCAGTTAACTTATCTGATGGGTTAGATGGATTAGCAACTGGTTTATCCATTATTGCTTATGCTACTTATGCTTGGATAGCTTACCAAGAAAGAAATTGGGTTATCGTTGTATTTACTCTCAGTGTAATTGGTGGTTTAGTAGGTTTCTTCATTTTCAATCATAAGCCAGCTAAAATTTTCATGGGAGATGCAGGTTCATTAGCTTTAGGTGGAGGATTAGCTACTGTATCGATTTTCCTTCATTGTCCATGGTCATTGCTTTTAATTGGAATTGTTTTTGTATTAGAAACTTTAAGTGTGATCTTACAAGTTATTTCCTTCCAAACTACTGGAAAGAGAATTTTCAAGATGACACCAATCCATCACCATTTCGAAATGCTTGGCTGGTCTGAATGGAAGGTTGATATTGTATTTTGGATTGTTGGTTTAATTGGAAGTATTATTTATTTAATTATCTGGGGTTAATTTTAAAATGAAAAAAATTAAGACATACGAAAATAAAAATATTTTGATTTTAGGCTTAGGAAAGAGTGGTTTTTCCGTTGCTAAACTTCTTTTAAAGCTTGGCGCTAAGCTAACTTTAAATGATAAAAAAGATTTATCTAATGATGATCGTGCTGCTGAATTAGATAAGTTAGGAGTTAGAGTTATTTTTGGATACCATCCAGTAGAGATTTTTGATGAGGAAAAATTTGATTATCTTGTTAAAAACCCCGGAATTCCTTATGAAAATCCAATGGTAGAGAAGGCCGAAAAATTAGATATTCCAGTTATTACTGAGCCTGAAATTGCACTTAATGTTAGTGAAGCACCATACGTTTGTGTTACTGGCTCAAATGGAAAGACAACTACGGTCATGCTTACCCAAAGAATTATGGATCATCATTTATCTAAAAATGGTGGTCATGCTTATGCAGTTGGTAATATCGGTGTTCCAATTTCAGAAGTAGTTGAAAAAGCAACTTCTAAAGATCTCCTAGTAGTAGAAATGTCTAGTTTCCAATTACTTGGGGTAACTGATATTAAGCCTAAAGTAGCTGCCATTGTTGATATTTATAATAATGTTCACCTTGACTACCATAAGACTTTTGACAATTATGTTGAAGCTAAGCTTAGAATTACTCAATCTCAAGATCAAGATGATTATTTTATTGCTAACTTTGATCAAAAGAATATTTTAGAAAAAGAGCTTGATAAGACAAAAGCTAAGGTTCAGACATTTTCGGAAACAGATAAAACTGCCGACTATTTTATTGGTGATGAATATCTTGAAAGCAAAGACGATCATCACATTATGAAGATTAGCGATATCAAGATCCCAGGTATTCATAACCAACAAAATTGTTTAGTAGCCATTGCTATTTCTAAATTAATGAGTGCAGATGATAGTGACATTCAATATGCATTAAGTACTTTTACTGGTGCAACTCACCGTTTGCAATATGTAATGACTTATAATGATCGTAAAATTTATAACGATTCAAAATCAACGAATATTGAAGCTGCTACTGTAGCTATTCCATCATTTAAAGAGCCGGAAGTTTTGATTGCGGGTGGATTAGATCGTGGATTTATGTTTGATTCACTAGTTCCACTATTTAAAAAGCATGTAAAATCAATTGTACTTTATGGCGAAACTAAATATCTTTTAGCTGACGCTGCTCGTAAAGCGGGTATTAAAGATATTGTAATTGTTAATACTTTACAAGAAGCTGTTCCGCGAGCATATGAATTAAGTGAAGCAGGAGATATTATTTTGTTTTCACCAGCATGTGCATCTTGGGATCAATTTAACACTTTTGAGGAACGTGGAGACTTTTTTGTAAAATTTATTAAGGAATTAAAGACTAAATAAAAATGAGAGTAATTTTTTCTGGTGGCGGAACTGGTGGCCACATATATCCAATTATGGCGTTAATTGAACGTTTGAAAGAACGTAAGTTAGTTACAAATGATGAAATTTTGTTTGTTGGGACTGATCGAGGATTAGAATCGAAGATTGTTCCTGCGGCAGGAGTTCCTTTTAAGACTTTAAAAATTAAAGGATTTGATCGAAAGCATCCTCTAAAGAATTTCGAAACAATCGAATTATTCATTAAAGCTACAAAAGAAGCAAAACAAATTATTAAGAATTTTAAACCTGATGTAGTAGTGGGAACTGGTGGATATGTATCAGGCGCCATAGTTTATGAGGCAGCTAAAATGCATATTCCAACTGTCATTCATGAATCTAATTCAGTAGTTGGACTAGCAAATAAGTTTTTAGCTCATTATGTTGATAAAATTTGTTATACCTTTGATGATGCTGCAAAGCAATTTTCAAAGAAAAAGAAATTAGTAAAAACTGGTAATCCACGCTCACAACAAGTTCTTGGTTTAAATAAAGAAAACATTGATATTGCTAAGAAATGGGATTTAAATCCTAACATGCCAACTGTACTGATTTTTGGTGGCTCACGCGGTGCTTTAGCAATTAATCAAATCGTTGAAAAGTCTTTGCCAGAGCTTGAAACAAAACCATATCAGGTTATTTGGGCAACTGGGCAATTGTATTATGGCGATGTTAAGAAAAAATTAGCCGGTAAAGAAGTGAATTCAAATATAAAGATTGTTCCTTATATTGATAATATGCCAGGCTTATTACCACAAATGACATGCGTTGTAGCACGATCTGGGGCAACTAGTTTGGCTGAATTTACCGCCCTTGGTGTGCCTGTAATTTTAATACCTAGTCCAAATGTAACGCATAATCATCAAATGAAAAATGCGCTTGATATGGAAAAAGCAGGAGCGGCTTTAGTTATTGCAGAAAATGATTTAAATCCTAATAACTTTGTTTCATCAATCGATCATATTCTACTCGATACAAATTATGCAAAGAAGATGAGTGAAGCATCTAAGAAATTAGGTGTTCCAGATGCATCTGATCAAGTAATTTCGGTGATGGAAAGTCTAATTAAAAATAAATAGTGAAAGGGAGTGAGGCATGTGGCTAAAAGAAAAATAACCAAAAAAGATCCTAAAAAAGAATTGTCAGGATGGATTGATTATAAAAATAAGACAAACACTAATGAAAAAAGACGGGTCTCTGCCTCACTAACTAAATTGCAAGCTGAACGTCGGCATGCTTTATTGACTCGATTAGGTTTTATAATTTTCTTTTCACTGTGTTGTATTTTAGCTTTAGGATACTATATTTCTCCAAAAGCAAATGTAGCAAGCGTACAGGTTAAAGGAGCGCCTGAATTAAATAGTAGGCAAGTAGTAAAGACTGTAGGTATTTCTCCTGAAAACAAGGTTGTCTTTTGTCTCCTAAAAGGAAAAGAATACAGTAAAAAACTATCAGCTACTTTCCCAGAAATAGAGAAAGTACAAGTGGGCGTCCAAAAAGCAAATCATTTGATTTTAAATATCAAAGAGCGACCAGTAATCGGATATATTCATGAAGGTGACGGCTATCGCAAAATCTTGGCGACTGGAAAAGTAGGTAGCCAAATTATCGCAAGTAATAAAATTAATAAAAATAAGCCTTTGTTTACTGGATATAATCAAAAAGTCTCTCTTAGTGAAGATATCAAGGTTTATGCCAGTCTTCCAACAAATATCCGTGACCAAGTTAAAATGCTGAGTGGTGAAACACGAAGGCCAACGCAGATTATTTTGGTAATGAAAGATAATAATATAGTTATTGGAAATCTTTCTACCATTAAAAGTAAGATGCGCTACTATGACAAAATTAAAAGTCAGATAAGAGAACCATCTGTAATTGATTTTGAAATTGGTGCTTATAGTAGACCGCTCACACAGGCAGAAAAAGTCAAATTAGGACTGACTTGATATTAGTGAGAACTTAAACCATATGTTAAAATTTATTGTATAGTTATGTTTTGGGGGCATTACCTTGGATAAAACTGATTTACTCGTAGGCTTGGATATAGGAACAACAAGCGTAAAAGCAGTAGTCGCTGACACTGCATCTAATGAAATGCAAATTATTGGTGCTGCAAATGGTCCTACTAAAGGAATGCGGCACGGAAAAATTGTTGATATTGATCAAACTGCTGAAAGTATTAGTGCTGTTTTAAAGAAAGTAGCGCAAAAGACAAATTCAAAGATTTATCGCGTAGTAACTGGAATTCCAGTTGGATTGCTTCAATTAGAAAATGCTGTTGGATTAATTAACATTGAAGAAAATGGCAGAGAAGTTACTGATAATGATGTAAAACGTGTTTTAGTAACTGCTATTGATACAGCATTAAAAGATGGACGAGAAGCAATTGCTTTCTTACCTAATAAATTTTTAATTGATGGAAAAACTGATGTAGATGATCCGAGAAAAATGATTGCTCATTCACTGGAGGTACACGGTATATTATTGACGGCACCTAGTGCAGATTTACATAATATTCGCAAGGCTATCGAAAGAGCAGGGTATCAGAATAATTTCTTTGTACCTACACCGTTAGCAATTGCCAGTGTTGCTCTTGATGAAGGAGAAAGAACCTTTGGTACAGTTCTTCTGGATCTAGGTGGAGGATCAACTACTGCTACTGTTATTCATGAAAATAAGATTAAGTATGCGACAATTGATTTAGAGGGTGGAATTGATATTACCAATGATATTTCAGTTGTTTTAAATACTTCGAAAAAAGAAGCTGAAAAAATCAAACTACAATTTGGTTATGCAGATCCAAGCTTAACTTCTAGTGATAATCAATTTCCAGTTAATGTAGTGGGTGAAAATGCGCCAAAAATGATTGATGAAGAGTATTTAAGTGAAATAATAAATGCTCGTCTTGATCAAACTTTCAGTCGAATTGGAAAAGGATTAAAATCTCATGATGCCTTCAAGTTGCCAGGTGGAGTTGTGATTACTGGTGGAAGTAGTGCACTCCAGGGAATTGATGACATTGTAAAAGAAGATTTTGGCGTAAAGGCTAGAATTTTTCAACCAGATCAAATGGGACTACGCAATCCAATGTACGCTGCTAGCTATGGAGTAGTAAATTATGCTTATAGTTTGGCTGATATTGATTACTTGGTTAACAGTGTTATTTATGGAAACCAGATTACTTCTCCGGTTTCTAACCAATCTTCGTCTCAAGAAAATATGAAATTTTTCAAAAGACGTCTAACTCCTAGTGAAATGGAGCCCAAAGAAGATTATAATAAGACTAGTGCTACATCAACGGTCTCTACGTCTGAAGAGAATGATGATAATAAGAATAATAAAAAAGGAATCAAAGAATTCTTTAAGAAATTTTTTGATTAAATAAGGTGGTTTAGTAAATGGATTTTACTTTCGATTCTGATGACAACAAAAACGCAGTCATTAAAGTAATCGGTGTTGGTGGTGCCGGTGGTAACGCTGTAAACCGAATGATTGATGAAGGAGTACAGGGAGTTTCCTTTATCGCAGCTAACACGGACGTACAAGCTCTTAATAGTAATAAAGCAGAAAATAAGATTCAACTTGGACCTAAACTTACTCGTGGGTTAGGTGCAGGTTCTCATCCTGAAGTTGGTCAAAAAGCTGCTGAAGAGAGCCAACAAACAATTGAAGACTCTTTAAAGGGCGCTGACATGATCTTTATTACTGCTGGTATGGGTGGTGGTACTGGAACTGGTGCTGCTCCTGTAATTGCAAAGATTGCACGTGAAACTGGAGCGTTAACTGTTGGGGTTGTTACTCGTCCCTTTACATTTGAAGGTCCAAAACGTTCAAAAAATGCGGCAGAAGGAATTGCTCAATTAAAGCAATATGTTGATACCCTGGTTATCATTGCTAATAATCGTTTATTAGAAATGGTTGATAAGAAGACACCAATGATGGATGCGTTCAAAGAAGCTGATAACGTTCTTCGTCAAGGTGTCCAAGGTATTTCAGATTTAATTACTTCAACTGACTACGTTAACCTTGACTTTGCAGATGTTAAGACTGTAATGGAAAATCAAGGTGCTGCCTTAATGGGAATTGGTCGTGCTAGCGGAGAAAACAGAACAGTTGAAGCTACTAAACTTGCTATTTCATCTCCATTACTTGAAGTATCAATTGATGGTGCTAAGCAAGTTCTGCTTAACATCACTGGTGGACCAGATTTAACTTTATTTGAAGCGCAAGATGCTTCTGATATTGTTTCAAAAGCTGCTGGAGATGGTGTAAATATTATCTTTGGTACGTCAATCAATGCAAACTTAGGTGATGAAGTAGTAGTTACTGTTATTGCAACAGGAATTGACTCAAAGGCTGAGGAAGAAGCTTCAAAACAACCAATGCGTCGTCCTTCACGTCCAGCACGCCAAGAAGTAGTAACTCCAGAACCTACAAAGAGTGAACAACCAGAAGTATCTAAGCCTGCTTCAGCAGATGATACCGAAATTAAGGTTGAAAATACTATTTCTCACCAAGCTCCTACTCAATCTATGCCTGAAGTAAAAGCAGAAAAGAAAGAATCTCAAGATACTTTACTTGACCCCACAAGCGTTTGGAAGCAAGATAGAAAAGAGAACAATCGTCCAAAACCTGTAGAAAATAAAGAAAAAGATGACGATGAATTTGATTCATTTAGTTCAGACGACTCCACTAGTATTTCTCAAATTGAAACTAGTGTAGATGATGAATCAGATAATGATATTCCATTCTTCAAACATCGTCGTCAAGATTAATATTTGGAGGAAGAAATTATGGCTTTCGATAAATTAGGTAGATTTTTTGGTATCTCTGAAGATGATGAAATGAATGAAGTGCCATATACTGAATCAGAGGAACAGCAAGAAGAAATCCCTCAAACTCAAAAAAATGAGAGAAGAGCAAATGTTGTTTCTATTAATTCTGGTGTTAGTGCTACGAGTAAAATCGTTTTATACGAGCCTCGTGTATATTCTGATGCAAAAGAAGTAGCTCAAAATCTTCTAAATAACAAGGCTGTTATTATTAATTTTGCACGTATGGATGATGAACAGGCACGCAGAATCGTTGATTTTATTACTGGTACTGTTTATGCCCTAAATGGTGAAATTCAACGTGTGGGGGATAAGATCTTCTTAGCAACTCCACCAAAATTTGAAACTGATGGTAAAATTGCTGAATTGGTTGAAAAGAAAGATAAAATGGATTAATGATATTTTCAATTATAGGCTGGATATTACGCATTATTTCTGATTTATTAAATATCTATAGCTTTCTAATTGTTATCTATACTTTACTAACTTGGATTCCACGACTACTTGTAACTAAAGTGGGGCGAGTACTAGGGAAAATTGTTGAGCCTTATTTGGAGATATTTGAACGTTTTATTCCTCCAATAGCTGGAATTTCTTTTGCTCCCGTTGTAGCTTTGTTAGTAATTTATTTTGTAAACAATTATGTCCTTTATTGGATAGCAAATATAATTAGGTACGTGTTTATTAGATAAAATGGAAAAAAGACAAGCTAATAGTTTTTATCAACATTTTGATGAAAGTGAAAGACCGACGGTAGATTATTTCGTCGGTCTTTTTAATCAGTTTTTATTTAAAAATGAACCGATTTTAACTGATTTTCTTAATCCTAGAGAACAATATATTTTTCGAAAAATAGTTGGAGGATATGCACAGTTATACAGCTTTGGTGGCTTTTCAAATGCGGAAAAGAAGCGAATGCTTTTATGTGAGTGGAGTGAAGGGTACAAGCCCGATGAATTCAATATTTCGCTTTTAGAAATTGCTTATCCTCAAAAATGGTCTGAACTCACTCATAGTCAAATCTTAGGTGTTTTGACGCACCTAGGAATTGAATTGGATACTTTTGGTGATATTATCAATGATGAAAACGGAAATTGGCAGTTCTTCGTTAAAGCTGAATTGAAAGATTATTTTCTTGAGGAAATCGATCGAATTGGAAGAACAAAAGTGAAATTATCTGAACTGCCCCTATCCAAAGTTTTAATGCAGGAAGATGATAGCGAAGAAATGACTTCAGTAACGATCTCACTTCGACTTGATGCTGTTATCAGTGCGATTACGAACTTAAGCAGAAGCCAAGTTAAGAAAATTATTGAAGCGGGAGAAGTGAAATTAAATTGGCATCTTGTAACACAATCTAATATAATTATTTCTGTACAGGATATGCTTAGTATTCGCCATTATGGTAGATATGAGATTATTAATCTTGCCACTACGAAGAAAGGTAAAAAAAGACTTGAAATAAAAGTATGGCAAGCAAAGAAAAGGTGATAATATGACATTAACGCCAATGGATATCCATAATAAGGAGTTTAGTACAAAACTTCGTGGATATGATTCCAAGCAGGTAGATGGTTTTTTAGATCGAATTGTTGATGCATATGGGGATGCACTCGATCAAATTGTTGATTTGAAAAATGAAAATGTTGAACTAAAGAAAAAAGTAGATAAATTTGAAAAGGTTAAAGATTCGATTAATGAGTCTTTAATTTCAGCACAAGAAAATGCTGAAGAAATTAAAAAAAGAACAAATAAAGAAGCACAAGAAATTATTCAAAAAGCTAACCAAGACGCTGATGAAATAGTTAATAAAGCTCGAGATGAGGGTGAGAAAAAAAGAGCTGACCTTCAAAAACAATATGATACCTTAAATCATGATTATGAGTTACTTAAGGCAAAAGTAGAAGATTTTAGAGAAGCAGTTCAAGGAATGTTAAAAGATCAGATCAAAGAATTAAATGATTCTGATTGGCAATATTACCTAGATAAATACTATGGCCGCTCCCGCTTATATCCAGCTGACGGTTCACAACCACTTGAGGATGATCCTATTCCAGATGGTCCGGTAGATGATGAAGTACCAGCTGAAGAAACTACTTCTGCTATTTCAGAGGTTGACAATAATACAGTAAATGAAGTAAACTCTGTTCAAGAAAAGGAAGATAATACTGAACTCTTAGATGGAGAAAACTCTGTTAAGGAAAGTATGCATGCTACAGAAGAAAGTTCTGAGCGTCGTGATGCCCCAGTAATTATTTTTCCTGATGATGTAAAAGATAATTAAAATTTAAGTCGACAGTAACAACAAGTAGATACCTTAGCGAGTTAGTGATGGTGAAAGACTAACAACTTTCGAAAGTTAATCAGCTGCCAATTGACTTAAACGTTTTCTGTACGATACACAGAGAATAAGTGGAATAGGGTAAAGTGTATCCTATTCAATTTAGGTGGTACCACGAGAAGCTTCGTCCTATTTGGGATGAAGCTTTTTTTGATTAAGAAAGGATTTTTTATGAGAGTCAAAGATACATTGAATTTAGGTAAAACTAAATTTAAAATGCGCGGTAATCTTCCAGTTCGTGAAGCTGAATGGCAAAAAGAATGGGAAGAAAATAAATTATATGAACAAAGATTAAAACTTAATGAAGGCAAACCACGTTTTGACCTTCATGATGGTCCTCCATTTGCTAATGGTAATATTCACATAGGACACTCCTTAAATAAGATCTCGAAGGATATTATCGTTCGTTTTAAAAATATGAATGGTTATTATGCTCCTTATGTTCCTGGATGGGATACTCATGGACTTCCAGTTGAACAACAATTAGCCAAAAAGGGCGTTGACCGTAAAACAATGGATCGGGCTAAATATAGAGAACTTTGTCGCCAGTTTGCGGAAGAACAAGTTCAAAAACAAATGGCCGACTTCAAACGCTTAGGAGTAATGGCTGATTGGGATCATCCTTACATTACCTTACAACCAAAATTTGAAGCTGAAGAAATTAGAGTCTTCGGTGAAATGTTTAAAAAAGGTTATATCTATAAGGGTAAGAAACCTGTTTACTGGTCCTGGTCAAGTGAATCCACTTTAGCTGAAGCTGAAGTTGAATATCATGACATTAAATCACCAAGAATCTACGTTGCTTTTCCAATTAAAGATGGAAAGGGTATTCTAGATTCAGATACCTCACTAGTAATCTGGACTACTACTCCTTGGACTATTCCAAGTAATGTCGGAATTACTGTAAATCCTAAATTTGATTATTCAGTAGTTGAAGTTAATGGCAAAAAGTACGTCATCGGTTCACAACGTCTTTCAGCAGTTGCTGAAGATTTAGGTTGGAAAGATTATAAGGTTGTTAAGACCCTAAAGGGTACCGACTTTGATAGAATGACTTACCAACATCCACTATACGATGTAACTGGGTTGGTAATGAATGATACTTATGTTACTGCTGATGATGGTACTGGACTAGTTCATAACGCTACTGGTTTTGGTGAAGATGACTACAATGTAGGTCGTCGCTATGGCTTACCAGTATTTAGTCCAATGGATGCACAAGGTAGATTTACTAAAGAAGTGCCTGATCCAGACTTAGTGGGAATGTTTTATGATGATGCTAATAAAGTTGTTGCCGATAAGCTTGAAAAAGCTGGCGCACTCTTAAAGCTTAGTTTCTTTACTCACTCATACCCACACGACTGGCGTACTAAGAAACCTGTTATTTACCGTGCAACTACTCAATGGTTTGCTTCAATTGACAAATTTAGAGATCAAATTTTAGCAGAAATTGAAAAAGCTAATTTCATCCCTACATGGGGTAAGACTCGTCTTTACAATATGATTAAAGATCGTGGTGATTGGGTAATTTCTCGTCAACGTGCATGGGGTGTACCACTTCCAATTTTCTATGCAGAAGACGATACTCCAATTGTTACTCCAGAAACTATTGAACATGTTGCTCAAATCTTTGAAAAAGAAGGTTCTAATGCTTGGTACACTCATACTGCAGAAGAACTACTTCCAGAAGGATTTAAGTCAGAACATTCACCAAATGGTAAGTTTAGAAAAGAAACTGATATCTTAGATGTTTGGTTTGATTCTGGTTCTTCTTGGGCTGGTGTAATGCAAGAGCGTGATGGTTTAGGTTTCCCAGCAGATTTATATCTTGAAGGTAGTGACCAATACCGTGGTTGGTTTAACTCAAGTTTAATTACTTCAGTTGCTGTAACTGGTAAAGCTCCATATAAGCAAGTTTTATCTCAAGGT
This sequence comes from Lactobacillus sp. UMNPBX19, assembly GCF_002553805.1. Classification (NCBI taxonomy): domain Bacteria; kingdom Bacillati; phylum Bacillota; class Bacilli; order Lactobacillales; family Lactobacillaceae; genus Lactobacillus; species Lactobacillus sp. UMNPBX19. The sequence continues at coordinate 53,918 of NZ_PCYR01000001.1, read as the reverse complement.
TTTGTTTTAGATGACAAGGGACACAAGATGTCTAAGTCATTAGGCAATGTAATTTCACCTAATGATGTAATCAAGCAAATGGGTGCAGAAATCATTCGTTTATGGGTTGCCGGAGCAGATACTACTTCTGATGTAGCAGTTTCTCAAGATATTTTACGTCAATCTGCTGAAAGCTACCGTAAGATTAGAAATACTATGCGTTTCATGCTTGCTAATACTTCTGACTTTGATCCTAAGGAAGATGCAATTGCTTATCCAGATATGTCTGGTGTAGATCAATATATGGAAATCAAGTTAAATCGCTTGATTGAAGAGGCAATTGAAGCATACAATAAGTTTGATTTTAATAGTGTTTATAAGAAAGTATTTAGCTTCATTTCTAATGATTTATCTGCCTTTTACTTAGACTTTGCTAAGGACATTCTTTACATTGATGCTGAAGACAGTGAAACTCGTCGTTCAATGCAAACTGTAATTTACGATGTTTTAGTTAAGCTAACTAAATTGATGACACCAATCCTTCCACATACTATGGAAGAAGTTTGGGGTTATCTCAAGGAACCAGAAGATTACGTTCAACTTGCTAATATGCCAGAAGTAGACCATTTTGCTAATGAGGATGAAGTTTTAGCAGATTGGAATGCCTTTATGAAAGTTCGTTCAGATGTGTTGAAGGCACTTGAGGAAGCACGTAATGCTAAGGTAATTGGTAAGTCATTTGAAGCACACGTTACTCTCTACCCAACTGAAGAAACGAAGGCACTTCTCAATAAATTAAACGCTAATATCAGACAAATTTTGATTGTTTCTGATTTAACTATTAGTGATGAAGAAGCACCTGAAAATGCTGAAAAATTGCCAACTGCATCCATTGTAGTGGAACACGCTGCTGGTGAAGTTTGTCCAAGATGTCGTCGTACTACAACCGATGTTGGTAGTGACCCACGTTTCCCAGAATTATGTGCGCGCTGTGCAGCTATCGTTGCTGAAAACTTTCCTGAAGCAGAAAAAGAAGGTTTAGAAAAATAATGCGTAAAGGTACTGTTAAACAATTTGATCCAAACTCTGCGTATGGATTTATTGAGGATGATTTAACTCATTCATCTTACTTTGTTTTTTATAAGTCAATTAAAGAAGAAGGTTATAAAAAACTGAACGTAGGTCAAAGAGTTCGTTATCAATTAGCGCAAGGAAAAAAGGGTCTACAATGTATCAACGTTTATGTTGATCATGACTAAAAGGAGAAATTAAGTGAATCTGAGAGAAACTGAAATCTCAAATAAACCTATTTTCGAGGGTAAACTTATTGATTTAAATGTTGAAACTATTAGTTTACCTAATGGAAAAACAGCTACTCGTGAGATAGTTAAGCATCCTGATGCTAGTGCTGCAATTGCCATCAATGATGAGAAAAAAATGCTTCTTGTAAAGCAATGGCGTGAACCCATTAAACAATTAACTTTGGAGATTCCTGCGGGTTTAGTTGATGAGACAGACGCTTCGCCTCTTGATGCAATGAAAAGAGAGCTGAATGAAGAGGGTGGCTACAAAGCCGAGTATTGGGAAAAGGTAAGTGAATTCTATACATCTGTTGGTTTTTGTGATGAAAAAATTCATTTATTCTATTGTGATACTTTGTCAAAAATTGAAAATAAACGTCCTCTTGATGAAGATGAATTTTTAACTCAAGAATGGTACAGTCTGCCAGAATTAAAGCAGTTAATTGCTTCTGGAGAAATTATGGATGCAAAAACTGTAATGGCAATTACATTTTGGGAAAATATGATTTTAACAGGAAATCAAAGTAATGACTGAAAAACGAGCAGATTATCGTAAAAAACAACAAAAAGAAAAAGTAAGCAAAATTTTCGATAATTTTAAACGATTGAAGAGAGATAGGAATCAAACTGATGCAAGTGATCAAAAAGTTGAGGTTCAAGATTCTTCAAAATTTGAATCAAGAGAGGATCTCGCAAATCGTGCTTTAAAAGAAAAGCGTGAAGATAAGGTTGATCGTTTAAAAAAGCGTCTAAACTATGCCATTTTGATTGTTGTTGTTTTGATAGTTATAGTTTTGTTCGCTTTGTTTAAACTTTAGATTTAGAGGTAAAAAATGAAAATCGCAATTATTGTCCCAATGGAAGAAGAAGCAGAATTCTATAAAAAGCATTTTAAGTCTGAAAATAAAGAAGTCTTTGGCACAACTGAATTTGATCATTTTTCAGTAAATGGAAATGACATTTACTTAGGATTAAGTGGAATCGGTAAAGTTAATGCAGCTATGAATTTGACCAGCCTGTTAACTAAAGAAGATATTGACGTGATTTTTATGACTGGCTCTGCTGGATCACTACAAGAAGATGTAAAGAGAAAAGATTTAATTTTACCTAATAAGTTTATGTACTATGATGCTCATAATACTAGTGCAGGTAACTACGTGGAAGGTCAAATTCCACAAGAGCCTGCAGGCTATACCCTAGATAATTCCTTCCGTGCAAAATTTGCAGCATATTTGAAGGAACACGATATTCCTTTTAAAGAAGGATTGATTGTAACTGGAGATAGTTTTATTGCTTCTGAAGCACAAAAGGATGAGATTAAAAAGAATTTCTCTAACGCATTGGGAGTAGAAATGGAAGGAGCTGCTTTTGCACAAGTAGCTAGACATTTTAATACTCCATTGGTTGCAATTCGTGCTATTTCAGATAATGGAGATGCTAATGCTGACAATGACTTTGATAAATTCGTCAAGGAAGTTGGAGCAAAAGCTGCAAGTATAATTGCATCCTATCTTGAAGAAACGGTTTTAGATTAAACTATTGATAGACTAAGTTCATCGTAACTTAGTCTATTTTTATGTTAAAATAAAAGAGCCACTTCCAAAATGTAAGGAAAGTAAAGAGGTTATAAGATAATATGACTAGGAAAAATGTATACTTAGATAACGCGGCAACTACGCCAATGGATCCAAAAGTTATTGAAAAAATTAGTAGTGAAATGGCTGATGATTTTGGCAACGCTTCTAGTCAACACGCATTTGGTCGTAAGGCACGTCATGTAGTTGAAACAGCTCGTCATCAACTAGCAGAAACAATTAATGCCCAAGATAAGGAAATAATTTTTACTAGTGGTGGCTCTGAAAGCAATAATACTGCTATTTTTGGTACAGTACGTTCTAGAAAAGATATTGGTAAAAAAATTATTACTACTAAAATTGAGCATCCTTCTGTCCTAAATCCTATGAAACGCTTAGCTCAAGAAGGATACGAAATTGTCTATCTTGATGTCGATGAAACCGGCCATATTAATTTAAACGACTTGAAGAGAGAGCTAACACCAGATACAATCTTAGTTTCTATTATGGCAGTTAATAATGAAGTTGGATCAATTATGCCGTTAAAAGAAATTGGTGAATTAGTAAAAGATTCTAATGCATATTTTCATGTAGACGACGTACAAGGCTTCGGAAATATTGAGATTGATGTTAAAGAAATGAACATCGACTTATTATCAACTTCTGCCCATAAAGTTAATGGACCAAAGTTTTTAGGTTTTCTTTATGAAAAAGATGGTCTAAAAGTAAGTAATCTACTTTTAGGAGGTGAACAAGAAACTAAACGCCGTCCAGGAACGGAAAATGTACCAGGTATTGCTGGCTTTGGTATAGCTGCTCAAGAACTAAATGAAATGGATAAGCAGAAGCTGCAAGAGAAGTACCAAAACTTTCAAAAAATAATTTTGGATGAACTTGATAAAAATCAAATTGATTATGAAATTAATGGTACTCTTGAAGGCGAAGTATCCCATCACGTTTTGAACTTATGGTTAAAAGGAGTAGGTACTTACTCGGCTCTAACTAATTTAGACTTAAGTGGATATGCTGTTTCCGGTGGTTCTGCCTGTACAGCGGGTTCTCTTACTCCTTCACATGTATTACAGGCAATGTATGGAGAAGATTCACCAAGAATTGCAGAATCAATTAGAATTAGCTTTGGTAGATTTAATACTGAAGAAGAAATTCAAGAATTTGCATCAGATTTAGTTAAGATGTGCAAGCGTATAGCTAAATAGTAAAATTATTTTTTTGAGAATTTGTCTTAAGGTATAATAATAGTAAAATCATATACTTGACACTTACAAAAAATAAGATAATAATATTGAGAGTGATATTTTTATGGCAAATACAGTAATTATTAACGGCGATAATCGTAAATTTACGATTAATCCTGAAATTAAGCGTTATGCATTGATTGATGCAGGTTTCACAAAAACTAAAAGAGGTAATTTTATGTATAAGCATCCCTTATATAATGAGTCCCCTTATAATGCTACCTGTCAATTAAAGCTAACAATTAATGAAGATTTAGATCATTTAACAATGGTAGTTACAGATACTAATGGTTTACAAAAGGTTAATATTTTTAAGAATAAACAACTAGCGCCAATGGTTGAACTGCTTAACTTCATTTTAAAGGATCTTGAAGATCGCCAAATTATTGCACCTTGCTAAAAGGAGAAAAGGATAAAATGGTAGATAACAGCAAAATTAGAGTCGTTGTTGGTATGAGTGGTGGAGTTGATTCTTCAGTTTCTGCACTTTTACTCAAACAACAAGGCTTTGATGTTGTCGGCGTCTTCATGAAGAATTGGGATGATACTGATGATTCCGGAGTTTGTACGGCAACTGAGGATTACGAAGATGTAAAAAAAGTTGCAGATGAAATCGGTATTCCTTACTATTCTATTAACTTTGAAAAGGATTACTGGGAGCGCGTATTTGAATATTTCTTGGATGAATATAAAAAGGGCAGAACTCCAAATCCTGATGTAATGTGTAATAAAGAAATAAAATTTAAATCTTTCTTAGATTTCGCAATGGATTTAGATGCGGATTATATTGCAATGGGTCACTATGCAGCAACAAGAGTTGACGACAACGGTGTTGTTCATATGATGCGTCCAAAGGATGGCAATAAGGATCAAACTTACTTTTTAAGCCAACTTTCACAAGATCAATTGAAGAAGGTAATTTTCCCACTTGCTAATTTAACTAAGCCACAAGTGCGTGAAATTGCTATTGCTTCAGGTCTAGCAACTGCTAAAAAGAAGGATTCTACAGGAATTTGTTTCATCGGTGAACGTAACTTTAGAAAGTTCTTGAGTGAATTTTTACCAGCTCAATCAGGAAAAATGGTTACTCCAGATGGAAAAGTTGTTGGTGAGCATGCTGGTTTAATGTACTACACTATTGGTCAAAGATCCGGCCTTGGTTTAGGTTCAACTAAGGAATCAACTGATCCATGGTTTGTAGTAGGTAAGGACCTAAAGAAGAATGAGCTAATTGTTGAGCAAGGTTATGACAGTAAGCTTTTATATGCTACTAGTTTAGATGCAAGCGGTGTATCATTCTTTACAGGCCAACCAGATCACGACGTTGATTTGAAGTGTACTGCTAAGTTTAGATATCGCCAACCTGATGTTGGTGTAACTATGCACTACCGTGCAAAGGATAATACAGTTCATGTTGAGTTTGATGAGCCAGCACGTGCTGTTACTCCTGGACAAGCTATTGTGTTCTACAATGGTGAAGAGTGCTTAGGTGGAGCTACAATTGACCGTGCATACCAAAATGAAAAGCAATTACAACTAGTATAGTTTAGAAGAAGTCTCTTTTGAGGCTTCTTTTTTATTTTTATAAACTGTTATTTTCTCCTCTTAAAACTTATAATAGTAATAAAAGTGGAGGGATAAGCAAATTATGCAATTATATTTTGTAAGACATGGAAAAACAAAATGGAACTTAGAAGGACGCTATCAAGGTGGTAGTGGTAATTCACCTCTTTTGCCTGAAAGTTACGAAGATATCAAAAAATTAGCTGGATACTTAAAAGGAACAAAGTTTAGAGCTTTTTATTCTAGTCCTTTACAGCGCGCATTAACAACTGCAGTAATGCTTAGAGATGATATGGGAATTACTGTACCAGTCATTGTTGACGACCGTTTAAAAGAGTTCAATTTAGGGGATCTGGAAGGAATGAAATTTGTTGATGCTGAAAGTAAATATCCAGATCAAATAAAAGCATTTCGGTATTTTCCTGATCGTTATGATCCATCAACTTTCCATGGTGAAAATTTTGACCATATGATAGAACGTGGAAAGAAATTGATTGCTGATATTGTAAAAAGATATCCTAACAAGGATGATAAAGTATTATTAGTAAGTCATGGAGCTGCCTTGTGTGCCTTAATTAGAACTCTAGAGGGGTACGATATTGCCGATATTAGAAAGCGCGGCGGCTTAACTAATACAAGTCTTACCATTCTTGATACAGAAGATCGTGGAAAGACTTTTGATGAAGTAGCGTGGAATGAAACAAGCTACCTAGATCGAAAAATTACTAGTAGGGATACAATTTAAAATGGATAAAAAGATAGCCAACTTATATGGTGCTGGTAATGTAGATAAAGCTATACATTTATTAATTGAAAAGATAAACAAGCATCCCCAGGATATTGAGAATTATTTGCAACTTTCAACTTATTTAATTGAACAAAATGCTGCTGATCAGGCGCTAGAACTGTTAGAAAAGGCTCGTGGCCTTGTTAAGCATCCTGAAGATCTAACCTATAACATTGCTGTCTGCTACTACATGCAAGGAGATTTTGCCAAGTCACTTACGTTGCTTAGCTCCATTGCAGATGATGAAGAGACAATGTATCAAAAAGCTTTGATCTTTATGAAATTAGGGCAGTATCAAAAGGCACTAGCCTATGCCTTAACTTTAAAGAATCAGGATGAACGAACTTTAGAATTAATTGGTGATATTTGGCTTAGTTTGGGTGATTTAAAATCTGCAAATCAAACTTATAAGAAAATTTCAGAAGACCAGAGAAATGCAAAAGTTAATTTTTTATTGGGGTTAACTTTATTTGATACTGATCCTGATGAAGCAGAAAAATATTTTAAATTATCAAAAAATCAAGATCCCAAATATTTTGCTCAAGCACAAAAGCAATATAATGCGGTAGCAAAATTGATTAGAGGTAAAAATGGCAGAAACTAGTTTTACTGGACGAATAAATGGAATTGTTTTTGAAAACAATCAAGATCTTTTCAAGATTATTGATGTAGATTTAATCAGTAAATTACCTGATTACGATCGTGATAATATCCGAGTAACTGGAAATTTTGGGGATATTCAAATTGGATCAACCTATAAATTTACCGGTAATATTGTTGTACACGAAAAATTTGGTAAACAATTTCGTATAAGTTCTTATGAACCAGTTTTGCCTCATGAAGAGGGTAGTTTAGCTAAATACCTTAGTTCTGATAAGTTTCCTGGAATTGGTAAGAGGGCTGCTGAAAAGATCATTGATAGTTTAGGAACAAATGCTTTAGATCTGATTAAGTCGAATCCAACCGAAATTGACAATCTTGATTTAACTCAAAAGCAAAAGGATAGCTTATTATCTGGAATCAATCAAATGGATTCTTTTTCAGAGATTGTAATTAAGCTGGCTAGATATGGGATTAACAAAAAAGTAGCTGGTAATATTTATAAAGTATATCATGGTGATTCCTTGAAGAAATTGGAGGAAGACCCTTACCAAGCTCTGGGTGAAGTTCGTGGCTTTGGTTTTAAAACTGCAGATAATATGGGACGGCTACTAGGAATTGAACTAAATGATCCTAGGAGAGTTAGAGGAGCACTTCTAAGTATTTTACAGACTGCGCTTAATACCTTGGGAGATACCTATGTTGCACTTGATGAATTATTAACACAAGCTTATGATTTAGTTCAATCTACCTCTTATGATGAGCTTGCTAATAGTGTTAATGAACTTCAAAGGCAAGGAAAAGTTGTTGTTTCAGGTGATAAGGCAGCTTTGCAGACAATTTTTCAAACTGAACTTGATATAGCAACTGAATTAAAACATGTAGTTAATAATCAAGTCGAAAAAGAAGAATTTGATGATAGCGATATTGAAAAAGCAATAAAACATGTCGAAGAAACACTTGAAATTGAATATGATGATACTCAAAAAAATGCAATTAAAAACGCGCTAAATAATCCAATCTCGATTCTTACTGGTGGTCCTGGTACTGGTAAAACGACAATTATCAATGGAATTTTAATGTGTTTAAAGGAACTTGCGGAAATTCCAAGTGCAGCTTTGTATAGCGATGATCCACCATTTTTACTTGCTGCACCAACGGGTCGAGCAGCCAAACGAATGAGCGAGGTTACAGATATTTCAGCAAAAACCATTCACCGTTTATTAGGGTTAGGCATTGGTGAAAATGATGCAACTGATGTAAACGAATTAAACGGTGAGATCTTAATTATTGATGAAATGTCTATGGTTGATATGTTTCTCTTTAAACAGCTTTTATCCGGTATTAATTCAACAAAGAGGATAGTTTTTGTTGGGGACAAAGACCAGCTCCCTTCAGTTGGAGCGGGGAATGTTTTTAGTGATTTGATAAGTTCAGGAGCATTTCCCACGACACGATTGCAAGTGATTCATAGACAGGGAGAAGACTCCTCGATTATTAAGTTGGCCCATGCAATTAATGATGAAGAAGCAGAAGAGACTATTTTTAATAAAACTAAAAACTATTCCTTTATTCCATGTCAACCAAGCTTGGTGGGGGATGCAATCGATCAAATCGTAAATTTGGCTATTAAACGTGGTTTCAAAAAGGATGATGTTCAAGTTCTGGGAGCAATGTACAACGGTCAAGGTGGAATTACTCACTTGAATGATATTTTGCAGGATGTGATGAATCCACTATCAGCAAAAACTAAAGTAATTGAAGCTCACAATGAAAGTTTTAGAATCGGGGACCGAATTTTACAATTACAAAATAATCCAGAAAAAGATATTTATAATGGTCAAATTGGTAAAATTATTGGCCTTAATCCTGATGATAAGGCCAAAATATTAATTGCTGATTTTGATGGTCGTGAAATAGAATTTGGTATTAAAGACTTAAATGATATTACCCGTGCGTATGCCATTACCATCCATAAGTCCCAAGGATCAGAATTTCCGTTAGTAATTTTAAACCTTACGATGCAAAATTATATGATGTTGAGGCGGAATTTGTTATATACTGCCATTACTCGTGCCGAAAAAAACCTAGTTATGGTAGGAGAAAAAAAGGCATATATTATGGCATTGCGTACTCCAGGTAATGACCGTAAGACTGAGTTAGCAGCTAAAATTAGGCATGAGTTAGGTTTAAAAGAAGTTGAAAATACTTCAAATGTAAATGCGGAACAAGAAAAAACTAAAACTGAAGTTAAAGAGGAAAATGTTGAGCCAGAAGATTATGTTTTGACTCCTGAGCTAATTTATTCTGGACAGATTGATCCAATGATTGGAATGGAAGATATTAAATTAGAAGAAAAAAGATAGCAAAATAGCCAGCTCATTATGAGCTGGCTATTTGTCGTTTATTGCAAAAGATCAAAATGATCCACTTAAAATTTTAGATGAAACTTTCTTTTTGATAGTTCTTCTCCATCAAGTTGATCGTACTCAGGATCATCAGTTTTAACTTCAATTGCAGAGGATTCAAAATAATAAAATTGTTTACTTTTCATATGTGATCCATTGATGAGTAACTTGGAAAATAGATAAATAAATTTTGCCAAATTTGGCTTTTCTACAATTGCAATATCTAATTGGTAATTATGAATGCTAGCAATCGGTAAGATTGGTACGCCGCCACCGAAATAGGAATGGTTAGTAGTAGTAACTAAATAGGCGTGTTCATAGTAAGAGGTGTGACCATTAGTCGAAACTCTGACTTTAAAATTATCTTGTCCCTTGAGCGCTTGAACAATATTAATTCCGTAAGTTAAGTTACCTATATTAATTTTATTAAATTTAGTTTTTAGTTTTGAGTGGTTCGTTTTATTAACTACATAAGCATCAAAACCAATTCCTAAATTGTTAACAAAGTATCTCATCTCACCGTTAATTAGATCATGGTATTTTCCGCAATCTACTTTAGTAACGGTCGGATTATTCTTTAGATGTCTAATCAATTTTAGAGGATCTGTTTCAAGTTTAGCTGCTCTAGAAAAATCATTTCCAGTGCCTGCTGGGAAGTAGGCAAGGGGAGTGTTAGGCTGTTCGGAATTTTACACCATTTAATGCTTGGTTTAGAGAACCATCGCCACCAACTACAATAGCATATTCAGTTCCGGAACTAATTTCATTGGCTACCTTGGTTGCAAGTGGAACCAATTGTCCCGGATAATTGGAGATATGAATGTCATAGTCCATTTTTTAATTTTTAAGTACAGTTTCAATTTGCTTGAGAGCTTTGTCGCCTCTGTTGCTCCCAGATTTTAGGTTTACAAGTAAATGAATCTTTCCCATTATTTTGTGCCTATGTAATATAAAAATAAGCCCCATTTGGGGCTTATTTTATTTCTTTTCAATTAGCATTGGCAGAATCATTGGTCTTCTTTCAGTCTTTGAATATAGGAAATCTTGAAGATTCTCAATAATTGCCTTTCTAATTTCATTTTCTTTCGGTTGTGGATCTTTCGCCATTTCTGTCTTAAGAACATGGTAGACATGTTTCTGAGCTTGACTAATCAATTCTGTTGATTCACGCATGTAGACAAAACCACGACTCAAAATGTCTGGCCCTGCAAGAACGCGTTGGTGCTTGTAGTCAACAGTTGCTACTACTACTACAAGACCTTCTTCAGCTAAGATTTGACGGTCACGAACAACGATATTACCAACATCATCGCTACCAGAAGTATCAACAAAGACATCTGGTATATTAATGTGACCAGCAATTCTAGAAGAATCTCTTGTCAAAGCAAGGACATCCCCATTTTTAAGAACAAAAGTATGATCTTTAGGCATACCAGTAGATTGAGCAGTTTCAGTATGAACTACTTGCATTCTATATTCACCATGAACTGGAATGAAGTATTCAGGTTTAGTTAACTCAATCATCATTTTTTGTTCTTCTTGGCCAGCATGTCCAGAAGTGTGGACATTGTGAATCTTGCCGTGAACAACATTCGCACCAGCTTCAGTTAACTTATTAATTAGGTGGTTAACGCTAATAGTGTTACCTGGAATTGGATTGGAAGAAAAGATGACGGTGTCGCCTGGTTGTAATGAAATCTGACGGTGAGTTCCATCTGCAATTCTTGAAAGAGCAGCAAGAGGTTCACCTTGAGAACCAGTACATAAGATCATTGCCTTTTCTGGTGGAGTATGGTTAATTTCATTAGCATCAACTAAGGTTCCTTCAGGAATATCTAAGTAGCCAAGATCAATACCATTTTGAACCCCATTTTCCATTGAACGACCAAAGATAGCTACTTTTCTTCCGGTATCAACAGCGGCTTTGATCGCAGTTGATACACGGTAAAGATTGGAAGCAAAAGTGGCAAAAATAATTCTGCCTTTAATTCCAGTAATGATATCGTGTAATGAATGAGCAACAAATCTTTCTGACTTTGTAAATGTAGGAACCTCTGCATTAGTGGAGTCAGATAAAAGGGCTAAGACGCCCTCTTTTCCAAGCTTAGCCATCTCTTGGAAATCAGGAGCTGGTTGATTCATAACTGGAGTTAAGTCAAATTTAAAGTCTCCAGTAAATAGAACGGCTCCTTCAGGAGTATGAACTGCAATTCCTAGAGTATCTGGAATTGAGTGAGTGGTTCTGAAGAAACTTACTGATAATTTATCGAATTTTAAAACAGTATCTTCATGTTCTTCATGAAGTTCACTAGAGTTTAAAATTCCATGTTCATCAAGTTTTCCTCGAATTAAGGCTAAAGCAAATGGAGTAGCATAGACAGGAATTTCAGGAATTTTCTTTAAAAGGTAAGGAATTCCACCGATATGGTCTTCATGTCCGTGCGTAACAACTAATGCTTTAATTTTTTTTCTATTCTTAACTAAGTAGGAATAGTCTGAGATAACATAATTAATTCCCATCATATCGTCTTCAGGGAATTTGATACCGCAGTCCATGATGATAATTTCATCTTGGTACTCAACGCAGTACATATTACGGCCGATTTCGCCTAGACCCCCTATAGCGTAAACGCCGACTTCGTTATTCTTTAATTTCAAGGTCGTTAGTTATCCTTAGAATCAAAAGTTGTCAGTTTGAAATCTGGACTTTGCTTTTCGTAAGCAAGGGAATTTCCAGTTAATTCTTGGATGAGTTCAATGTTGTAGGGGGTATTATCCTCAACCATAGTTCTTGCTGCAACTACATTATCTGCTTCTAAAAAAAGAGTCTTAGTGGTTTCTCTTCTTGGATTAACGATCTGGTCTTTTTGGTATAAAACTTTGTAGATCATTTCTTATAATCTCCTTATATTTAAAACGTTCAAAAAAACTTCTGCATAAACTTGCAGAAATTCATAGCTATTAAAATTTTATCATAAACTTGCTTTTAAGTATACCAATTTACTTCATATATAGTATGGAAAAAGGCGATAGAACATCTTGCTCTAACGCCTAATAGAAAATTAAAAGTTTAATTTTAAGAAATTACGATTGTATCTTCTGCTAATTCAAAAGGATTTTGCTTATTGATGCGATCATAGAATAAATGACCATTTAAGTGATCAATTTCGTGGGAAGCAACGATTGCTGGATAGTCTTTTAAGCGAATAGTTTTTTCTTCACCATCTACTGTGTAGTAACGAATTTTTAATTTGTCAGGACGAGGAACATATCCTTCAATGTCTTTGTCTACACTTAAACAGCCTTCTCCTTCAGCAAGACAAGTTCTTCTAACTGATTCAGAAAGAATTTTAGGATTAACAAAAACTTCTTTAAAGATGATTTCACCTTTGTCGTTTGGAACTAAAAGAGCAGCCATTTGAACACTTTCACCAACTTGTGGAGCAGCCAAACCAACACCGGCTCTTAATTGATGCTTTTCAGCAATCTTAGGATCTTGTGAGTTGATTAAGTATTGCATCATGTCGTCAGCTAATTTTTTGTATTCATCGGATAATGGAAAAGTTAAAGGCTTAGCAACTTGTCTTAAAACTGGATTGCCATCGCGCGTAATATCATGCATTAAAATCAAAATTATATCTCCTTAATTAAATAATTTACTATAAACTATAATAACAATTGAAAGAAAAGACGGCAACGACCGAAGTTTTTGGTATAATATTTTTGTTAAAAATAAACAGTTCACAGCTTGTACTTCCGTTGACGACATTATATTTTTAGAGTAGAATTGTAAAACGAAACTATAGAGATATAAAGCTTCAATAACTGCATTATTATTTTTGCGTAAAAGGGCTGTGACTGGAGTCACAGTTTTTTTATGAAGTTCGGGGAGGAATTTCTTTTGCAAAGAAGAGACGATATTAGAAATATTGCCATTATCGCACACGTTGACCACGGTAAGACTACTTTGGTTAACCAATTGTTAAAACAATCAGATACATTGCCAGAGCACATGAATCTAGAAGATCGTGCTATGGACTCCAATGCTATTGAACGTGAACGTGGTATTACTATCTTATCTAAGAACACTGCTGTTAAGTACGGTGATACTACTATTAACATCTTGGATACACCAGGACACGCTGACTTCGGTGGTGAAGTAGAACGTATCATGCACATGGTTGACGGATGTTTATTACTTGTTGATGCTTACGAAGGTACTATGCCACAAACTCGTTTTGTGCTTAAGAAGGCTTTGGAAGCTGGCGTTAAGCCAATCGTAGTTATTAATAAGATTGACCGTCCAGGTGCTCGTCCAAAGGAAGTATTGGATGAAGTTCTTGAATTATTCATCGAATTAGGTGCTAGTGATGAACAACTTGATTTCCCAGTTGTTTACGCATCTGCTTTAAACGGTACTTCTTCATACGAATCAGACCCAGCTAAGCAAGAAGAAACAATGGATCCTATTTTTGATACTATTGTTAAGAACATTCCTGCTCCAGTTGATAATTCTGATGAACCATTACAATTCCAAATCACTATGCTTGATTGGGATGACTACGTAGGTCGTATCGGTGTAGGACGTATTTACCGCGGAAAAGTTAAAGTTGGTGACAACATTACTGTTATGAAACGTGATGGTTCAACTCAAAACTTCCGTGTTACTAAATTATTTGGTTACTTCGGTTTGAAGCGTAACGAAATTCAAGAAGCAAAAGCCGGCGATATCATTGCTATTTCTGGTATTAATGATATTTATGTTGGTGAAACTATTGCTTCTGCTGACAAGCCTGAAGCATTGCCACTTCTTAAGATTGATCCACCAACTCTTCAAATGGACTTTGTTGCAAACGACTCACCATTTGCTGGTCGTGAAGGTGATCAAGTTACTCCTAAGAAACTTGAAGACCGTTTAATTCGTCAAACTCGTACTGATGTTTCTTTGAAGGTTGAACCAACTGACCAATTAAATGCCTGGACTGTTTCTGGTCGTGGTGAATTACACTTGTCAATTTTAGTTGAAGAACTTCGTCGTGAAGGATTCGAATTACAACTTTCACGTCCTAAAGTTATTTACCGTGAAGTTGATGGACAAATGTGTGAACCATTTGAAGCAGTTCAAGTAGATACTCCAGATGCTTATGTGGGTTCTGTTATCGACTCTCTTTCACAAAGAAAAGGTGAAATGAAGAATATGGAATCTACTGGTAACGGTCAAACTAGACTTGAATTCTTAGTTCCATCACGTGGCTTGATCGGTTACAACAACGAATTCATGTCTCAAACTGCTGGTTACGGAATTATGAACCATACTTTTGATTCATACAAGCCTGTTGTTAAGAACTGGGAACCAGGTCGTCGTAACGGTGCCTTAGTTTCAATCAACCAAGGTCAATCAACTACTTATTCACTTCAATCAGTTGAACAACGTGGTGAATTATTCATCGGTGCTGGTGTTGAAGTTTACGAAGGTATGATTGTTGGTCAATCATCACGTGAACGTGATATTGCTGTTAACGTAACTAAGGGTAAGAACTTAACTAACACCCGTGCTGCCGGTAAGGACCACTCAGCTTCAATTAAGACTCCTAAGACTATGACTTTGGAAGAAGCTATTGAATTCTTGAACGATGATGAATACTGTGAAGTAACTCCAGAAAGTATTCGTTTACGTAAGAAGATTTTAAACACTAACGAAAGAAAAAAGGCAGATAAGAAACGTAACAAATAGTTTATTTCTTATTTAATTTTTAAAAGTAGCTCAATTTATTGAGCTACTTTTTTTGTTATGCAGAGGTAGTGATATAATAAGAAAGATTATTTAACTAAAGGGGCAGATATATTGTGCGACAAAAACTAAGATACTTAGACTATAGCATCTTGATCCCATATCTTATTTTGTCAACTATCGGGGTTATTATGGTCTATTCAGCAAGCTCGGACATTTTATTAGTAAATGGTTTTTCACCGAGTGTATACATGAAAAGACAGATTATATATTTCTTGGCAGCATTTATAGCCTTTGGAATTCCTTGTTTTGCTTTAAAATTAGGAGTATTCAAAAACAGAAAATTTGTTATGTCCTACTTAGGAATTTCATTTTTGATGTTAATGTTTTTAATCGTTCTAAAAATTGTTAGTCATGGAAAAGCTGCTGTTAATGGTGCTGTTGGTTGGATTGATTTAGGATTTATTAATATTCAGCCAGTGGAAGTAGCCAAATTATCTCTAGTTCTTTATTTGGCTTTTGTCTTGTCAAGACGAGATGGGAAGTTTATTCCGGGACAAATCTGGCATAATTTATTTGGGCCAACTGTAATTTCATTTTTGATGATTGTTTTGGTAATTTTAGAGCCTGACTTTGGTGGTTCAGCAATTCTATTTATGATTGTTTTTGTCATGTATAGTGTCTCAGGAATCCCCACAAGATTAGCCGTTTATTGGTTAGTAGGATTACTGCTAGGAATTGTTTTATTGATGGCAATTTTATTGTTTTGGACCCCAGGATTCATCAAAGATTCCTATCAATTTCAGCGGTTGCTCGCTTTTGCCCATCCCTTTAAGCTAGAAAAAACAGGTGGTGCACAGTTGGTAAACTCCTATTATGCAATTCATAATGGTGGTTTGTTTGGTGTTGGATTAGGTAATAGTATGCAAAAAAGAGGCTACTTACCTGAACCATATACTGATTTCATTTTATCTATTACCGCTGAAGAGTTAGGAGTAATTGGCGCCATTGTGATTATTACCTTATTATTCTTTTTAATGTGGCGCATTATGGAAGTAGGAATTCATGCCGATTCACAATTTAATGCTTTAGTTTGTTTCGGGGTTGTAACCATGATTTTTACAGAAACGCTCTTTAATGTAGGGGCAGTTTTAGGATTATTGCCAATTACTGGGGTAACCTTACCATTTATTTCTTATGGGGGATCATCAATGATTGTACTAACTGCCGCTTTAGGTTTAGTCTTAAATATTTCAGCTGCTGAAAAGAAAGCATTAGTAGAAAGTAGGAGTGTACTTTGAGTTTGGTTTTTAAGGATGAGTCAAATGAAAAAATGACTCCCCGTACGCAGATAATTGTTTGGCTGAATCAAATTAGCGATCAGTATAAGTTGCGTAGATTTGGTAATATTATTTATTTTTCACGTAAAAATAAGTATGTGATTTTATATGTCAGTTCACAATACGCAGCTAAGACAATTGCAGAGCTCAAAAGCAAAAGTTATGTGCAGTCTGTGGAAACATCAAAAACTGATGAGCTCGATTTCTCTGCTGAACACGAGGAAAAAATGATGCGGGAATTAAAAGAAGAAGCTGAAAAATTACGAGAAGAAAACGAGGATTTACGAGTTTGAGAATTATTGCAGGAAAATATGCTAAGCGTAATTTACATACATTGAAGAGTAATGCCACTCGACCAACTAGTGATAAGGTAAAAGGGTCTTTATTTAATTCTTTGGGGCAATTTTTTGATGGCGGCCAAGTACTCGATCTATATGCCGGCAGTGGTGCCTTAGGAATTGAAGCTGTTTCTCGGGGTTATGATGGGGCTGTTTTAGTAGATATTAGTGGTCAGGCATGCCAAGTTATCAAAAAAAATGTTGAACTCACCAAGGAAGAAGAAAGATTCAGAGTCTTAAAGCGTAGTGATAATCGCGCAATTAAAATTTTGCAGGATGAGGGTAAGAAATTTGATCTTGTTTTTCTTGACCCACCTTATGCTAAACAAAAAATTGTAAAGATTATGACGAAATTGCTTGAGAATAATCTATTAAATGAGAAAGCGCTTGTTGTAGCGGAAACAGATGAACATGATGAATTACCAGAGGTTTCTGGCTTTTCAATTATTAAGGATCATCAGTTAGGACGAACGAAGGTAAAGGTTTACGAAAGAGATTAAAATGACAAAGGCGATTTTTCCCGGAAGTTTTGACCCAATAACTAATGGACATGTTGAGGTGATTGAAGGTGCATCTCATATGTTTGAAAAATTGTATGTAGTAATTATGACTAATACTAGTAAAAAGTATCTTTTTAATGAAAAAGAACGTTTAGAATTGGCGAGAAAAGTTTTTGAAAACAACGAAAAAGTTGAAGTTATTGCTCGACCAGCCGAGTTAACCGTGGAAGTAGCACATGAACTTGGTGCAGGTGCAATTGTTCGTGGATTGCGAAATACAGCCGATTTTAACTACGAGCGTGATATAGCTGGAATCAACAAGACATTAGATCCAGATTTAAATACAGTTTTATTGTTTACTCGCCCAGAAGATAGTTTTATTTCTTCTAGTATGATTAAAGAAACTGTATTTTTTGGTGGGGATGTTTCAACCTTAGTTCCAAAACCAGTCGCAGCTGCATTGGAAGAAAAATTGAGGAATAGAAATAATGAAAAAAAATAGAAAATTAAAGTTTTGGCTGCTAGGAATAGCAGCATTTTTAATAGCAGTTGTATTTTGTCTGTGGCCAACGCAATATTATATTGAAGCTCCTGGTGAAGCTTTTCAGATTAGTAAATATGTAAAAAGTACTAGAAAGGCTAATCCTAATTTTTATTTGGTAACCGTAAGCGAACGACCGGCGGTAATGATTGATTATTTGACAAGTTTTTTGAGGCCAGCAGATAGTCGCTACTCAAAGGATGAATTAATGGGAACATCGACTAGTGCCGAATATAACCAAATGCAGCAGTATTACATGGAAACTAGTCAAAATAATGCTATTTACTATGCGGCTAAGAAGGCAAACGTTCCGCATCGTCAAGAGTTCTTAGGCGTTTACGTAATGAAAATAATGAGTAATTCAACTTTTAAGAATAAGTTGAAGGTAGGAGACGTATTAGTTAGCGTAAATGGTAAGAAATTCAATTCTAGTCAAGAATTAATTAAATATGTTTCTTCTTTAAAGAAGAGTAAGGTAAAGATTGAAGTTATTAGAGAAAAAAAACACCTAACTTTCTCTGGTGAAACGGTAAAACTTTCTGGAACTAACCGTTACGGAATCGGTATTCAACTTGTAGATCATACGCGAGTAGTAACAAAGCCTGCAGTAAAAATTGATGCGGAAGATATTGGTGGACCCTCAGCTGGATTAATGTTTACGCTCGAATGTTATCAATTATTTACCGGAAAAAATCTTAGTTCTAAAAAGATAGCAGGGACTGGGACGATTGATGATCAAGGAAAAGTAGGAATGATTGGCGGCGTTGATAAGAAAGTAATAGCAGCTAGTCGACAGGGAATGAAAGTCTTCTTTGCTCCAACTGATCAACCAGCGGGAGTTAAAAAGAGTGAAACGAACTATGCAGAAGCAGTAAAAACTGCTAAGAAAATTCATACTAAAATGAAGATTGTACCCGTAGCTCGATTTGAAGATGCACTAAATTATTTAGAAAAATAAGAAAAAAGCAGCAAAAAATTGCTGCTTTTTTTCGTAATAAATAATGAGGTGATAAAAATGGATTTTGAAAAAATAAAAGGCTTCATCTTAGAAAAGAAAGGACTAGTAATTGGAATTATTGCGACGATTTTAATTGGTGGATATTTTATTCAAAAAAATAATCAGCCAGCAATTAATAACAGCCAAGTTTTAAGTGAAAATAATAAGAACCAATCAACAGATTTTTCTAAAAATAAAAGTAATAACATTCCTTCTGCTACTGGCGTTAATAGCCCATCTAAACAAAATACTGTAACTGTAGATATTGCTGGAGCTGTTAAACATAGTGGAGTTTATACCTTGAAAAATGGGGCACGCTTAAATGATTTATTAAAAGTATGTGGCGGCTTAACCGATAAGGCAGAGACAAGAGCAATAAATCGAGCAGCTCTTTTAAAAGATCAAGATCAAATTTATGTCCCCCACATTGGTGAAAAAATAGAGAATGTGCCAGCAGTCGGAAATACAACAACTACTAACTCATCTGCTTCAGATTCTACTAGTTCAAATTCTGAGCAGGTCCATTTAAATTCTGCAACAGTTGAAGATTTACAGAAATTAAATGGAGTGGGTCAGAAGAAAGCAGAACAAATTATTGCGTATCGCGATCAAAATGGAGGTTTCAAACAAATTGAAGATTTAACTAAAGTGACAGGAATTGGTGAAAAGACTTTTGAAAAGCTTAAAGATCAATTGGCTCTCTAGTTTTTATGCTCCCGGATTCTATTTATTACTTAGTTTGGGATGTATTTCAGTTACTTTTCTAATTTTGCAAGCTACTTCTTTTGCTCAAAGAGTTGTAGCTGTAATTTTTTTGCTTTTTTTCTGCTTCTTGCTCATTTATAAATTTCCTCAGTATCGACAATTACTGGGTTTGTTTTTAGGAATAATATCTCTTATAACTTTACTTAATCAGCAAACAAGTGAAACGAAAATTGGAGAACCAATTCAAATATATAGTGATCAGGTGAAGGTGAGTGACCAATTTTTCTATGGGGAGGGAAGAATTGGAAAGAATAAAGTTTTAATTAGTGGAAGTATAAACAAGTCACTTGAAAAAGAATTAAATCGCTTTGAGGGATGTTATTTAGTAAACTACAAGGCAAAAGTAGAACAAATTATGCCAGCAACTAACCCAGGTGAATTTGACTACCAAAAGTATTATCGTAGTAAAAAAATAAGGGAAAGAGTGAAACTTGAAAGCTATGAGCTTTATCCTAAGAAAATTACTATTTTTGATTGGATTCATATTTTACGTAAGCGACTGATCGATTATTTTGAAAAAATGCCCCAGTTCACAAGATTTTTTGCCAATGAAATGGTTCTAGCACAAAATCCTAGTCCGGAAAATAAGGTTTTACTCAATAGTTATCGTGACTTAGGAATTATCCATTTGTTAAGTATCTCTGGTCTGCACGTAAGTTTATATGTTCTGGGAATTATGTGGCTTGGGACAATTATGAAAAGAACAGAAGAAGAGCTAACGATTTTCTGTGTTCTTTTTTTAATAATAGAAATCTTACTCTCTAATTTTCAGGCTGGTTTTGTGCGGGCAAGTTTAAGCTACTTTTGGAATGTATTCTTTAAAAGAAAAAAGATTATGATTAGTAGCGGAGATAAATTAGGAATAGTAGCGTTAACTCATCTCATATTTAACCCACTATTATTTTTAAATAGTGGGGCGATTTTAAGTTATTTGTTAGTCTTTGGATTAGAAATAAGCAAGGATTTTAAAAAAGTTAAACAAAATATAGTTCTCAATTTATTAATTACACCAATTCTATTACATAATTTTTATCGGATTAACTTTCTAACTATCATTTATAATTTCTTGATTGTTCCAATTTTTAATTTTATTCTTTTGCCTTTAACCTTTATTGTGATTTTTATATTTTGGTGTTTACCAGATATTGTCAAAATAAGTGAACCAATTTTTAAAGTCATTGCGGACTTAACTAATTTTATTGCTGATAAGCAGGTGGGATTAATAACTTTTGGGCAAGTAAATTGGTTTCAAACTATATTTTTATTAGTTGTGACTTTGTTTTTGATTATTATGCCTAAGAATACAGTAAAGAAATTGAAGTTAAGAGTAATTTTAATTGGAGCATATACTAGCTTTTTTTGTTTGATTCATTTTCCACTAAAAGGACAAGTTTCTTTTATTGACGTAGGACAGGGGGATAGCATTTTAATTACGACGCCCTTAAATAGAAAAACATATTTAATAGATACAGGTGGAAAGCTAAATTTTGGTAAAAGAAAAAGTGAGCCGCAGTTAAATCGGATCACTATTCCATTTTTATATGCGCAGGGAATTGATCATCTTGATGGAGTCTTTTTAAGTCATCAAGATGCAGATCATATTGGTGATTTAAAGGCGTTGCTAGATCAAATTCCAGTAAATCGGCTATATTTTGCTAAAGGTTTGACTGATAATCAGTCTTTTATGAAGAAAATAAGTAATCATTTAAATGATGTGCAACTGATGCCACTTCTTGTAGGCGATAAAGTTAGAGAAGGCGCGATCGACTTTGACGTGGTTTATCCTTTTAAACCGGGCTTAGGGAAGAATGAGGATTCTTTATCTATAACTTTTAAGTTAGCAAATAGACGCTGGCTTTTTACTGGGGACTTGGGCAGAGAAGGAGAAAAAGAGATACAAAATCACTATAATTTCCAAGTTGATTACTTTAAATTAGGACATCATGGTAGTAAAACTTCTAGCGATCCAGATTTTTTAAAGCAGTTAAATCCACGCCTAGTCTTTATTTCTTCAGGACGCAATAATCGTTTTGGACATCCCCATCAAGAAACTTTAAAAACATTGAAAGACTTAGGTATTCCATATTTAAATACGCAAGATAGTGGTACAATTACTTGGAATTACTCACCATTTCAAGGTGATAAGATTACGACTTTTTATAAAGGAAATACAAAATGACATTAATCTCTCTTTTTAAACAGACTAATCCTAAGAATTCTAATCTTTTGATTCAAGGACCAGATTCATTTTTTAATGATTATTTGGTTCGCAACTATCTCAATCAAAAATCTTTTTCTGAACTTGATCAAGTGATTGTAGACTGCCTTGAAGATGGACTTGATGAATTGATGGCAACTTTAACCGAGTCTTCTTTATTCAGTAACCAGAAAGTTGTTGTTATTAAGAATCCTTTCTTTTTAATGGCTAAAGTACCACAAAAGTTTAAAAAACAAGTTGAAAAATTAACTAAAATCGTTGAACATTTAGGTGATTTAGAGGATGTAGTTGTTTTTGTGGCTAATTATGAAAAAATTGATCGTAGAAAAAAGATTAGTAAACTTTTGCTTGAACATGTTAATGTGATTGAAACTACTTTTAAGCCTTATGAAGTAAGTGGAATAATTAAGGCTATAAGTAAAGAAGAAGGATATCAAATTACTAATATGGCGCTTCAAGTATTGATCCAAAGAAGTGACCAAGTTTTAGATGTCTCTTTAAGTAACTATGTAAAATTAAAAAATATTGTTGGTGAAGATAAAAGGATCACGGAAACACTAATTAATGAAAATATTGATCGTTCTCTTTCAGAAAATATTTTTGAAATATTAACAGCTGCTTTTGATAAAAAATACCAGGAGGCTACTCAACGTTTAGAGGATCATTTACGAGAAGGCGCAAGTGCAATTCAGCTACTAGCTATTTTTGAATCTCAACTTGAATTTTTGACTTGTGTTAAAGTTTTGCAGAATAGACGGTGGAGTAAAGATCAAATTACTAAAGAGTTAAAAGTGAATCCATATCGAGTAAAATTAGCCCTTGAAAATAAAGTCTCATTAAGTAAATTAACAGTGTTGCTAAAACAGGCGATTGAACTTGATTTTGGCTACAAAAACGGAACTTATCATGGGGATGAGTTCTTGAAGCTCTTTTTATTAAAAATTTAGACAACAAAAAAGCCCGGAGGAAAACTCCGAGCTTTTATTTTGCCTAATATCAGGTGTCAAGTAAATAATTTACTTGTTAGCAGCCTTTTTAGATAAGCGTGATTTATCACGGTTAGCTTTGTTCTTAGAAATAAGACCTTTAGAAACAGCCTTATCTAAAGCACGTGCAGCTTTAACTTCTAAATCGAGGACATCTTTTGCGTCATTTTCAACAGCTTCGTTGAATTTTCTTACGGCAGTTCTCAATTTACTTAATTCAGCAGCGTTGCGCTTGTTAGCAGTAGCATTAGTCTTAACACGTTTAATTGCTGATTTAATTTGTGGCATCAAAATCACCTCGATAAAATAGATTTACTCGTTAATTATACTTAATACAAGCCGTTGGTGCAAGGTAATTTGGACTTGCTTTTTTAAAAACTTCCATGTATTATTAATATCTGTTGGAACCATTGACGCTGTTTTCCCGCCGCCGACGGTTAACGTTGTTAATGGCAATTATTTAAAAGAGAGGTATTTTTCTAATGGCTATTTCAAAAGAAAAGAAAGATGAATTAATCAAAGAATACGCACGTCACGATGGCGATACTGGTTCTCCAGAAGTTCAAGTTGCACTTTTAACTAGTGATATCAACAACTTGAACGACCACTTAAAGGCTAACAAGCAAGACCACCACTCATACGTTGGTTTGCTTAAGAAGATTGGTCACCGTCGTAACTTACTTCGTTACTTGAAGAACAAAGATATTCAACGTTACCGTGAATTAATCAACAAGTTAGGTTTACGTCGTTAATTCTAATAATTCCTAAACCTCAGCTACTCTTTATCTTAAAGAGTAGCTTTTTTGTTCCTTTCAAATTCATACTACTATATGGTAAAATTAATTAGATTAACTTCGTTTTGATCATTAAGATCCATAAATAATTTAAGTAAATATAGAAAGAAGCAAAAAAATGTCACAAAAGATTAAGATAATGATCTTGGGTGGCGCACGTGAAAATGGTAAAAACATGTACGCTGTTCAAGTAGAAGACGAAATTTTTATTATGGATGCGGGTTTGAAGTATCCTGATTCATCTTTATTAGGAATTGACGTTGTTATTCCTGACCTACAATTTTTCCAAGATTATGCCGATAAAATTGCCGGTATCTTTTTAACTCATGGTCATGCTGACTCAATCGGTGCTCTTCCATATATTTTAAGAGATCACGATATTCCTGTTTTTGGTTCAAAATTAACTATTGAATTGGCTAAGATCGCTGTTCAACGTGAAAATAGACGTCGTAAAAATGACTTGTTCCATGTTATTGACGCTGACACAGAAATTGAATTTAAAAATGCAAATGTCTCTTTCTTCAAGACTACGCACTCAATCCCAGATTCTTTAGGAATTGATATTTCCACTAAAGAAGGAGAAATTGTCTACACTGGTGACTTTAAGTTTGATCCATCAGCTAAAAAGGGTTATCGAACTGATTTTGTTCGTTTATCTGAAATTGCCCAAAAGGGCGTCCTCGCACTTCTTAGTGACTCCACTAATGCTGAAGCAAACTTCCCAAATGATCGTCAGACTAGTATTGAAAAATACATTTACAATATTTTTGAGAATTATGATGGTCGAATCATTGCTGCAGCAAAAGCATCAAATATAGTCCGTGTTCAAGAGATTTTCCAAGCAGCGGCTGCCACTGGAAGACATGTTTTCTTGACAGGTAGAGATGCTGGTAAGATTGTCTATACAGCAATGAAATTAGGTTACTTAAACGTACCTAAAGGATTACTTGTTCACAGTAAGGACTTAAAGAAGATTCCTGACAATGAATTAGTAATCTTAGAAACTGGTCGGATGGGTGAACCACTTAAATCCCTTCAAAAGATGTCAACTAATCGTCACCGTATGATTAAGATTAAAAAGGGTGATTTAGTTTTCATCGCTACCACTCCTTCACACTCAGTTGAAACTATGGTTGCCCAAACTAGTGATATGATTTATCGTGCTGGCGGAACAGTTAAAGAACTCGGTAGAGATAAGCATACAAGTGGACATGCCACTGGCCGTGACTTACAAATGTTAATTGATACACTTAAGCCTAAGTTCTTAATTCCAGTTATTGGTGAATACCGTCTTCTTGAGATCCATAAAGATTTAGCCATTGAAGCAGGTATGAATAAGAAGGATATTTTCCTACCACATAACGGGGATGCATATGCTTTAGAAAAGGGACGTTTCTATCGTACAGATGCTGTTCCTGGTGAAGATATCATGATTGACGGTTCTGGTGTCGGTGATGTTGGAAACATCGTTTTAAGAGACCGGGAAGTTCTATCTGATGACGGTGTCTTCATTGCTGCAGTTACTATTGACAGAAAGAAAAAGAAGATCATCTCAGAACCACGTGTTTCAACTAGAGGATTTGTATACATTAAGGCTAACCATGCCTTGATGAATGGCGCTGCTGATGTAATTAAAGAAGCAATAAACAATAACTTTGAACATAAGAAATTTGATTGGACTGAATTAAAGCAAGATGTTCGTAATAATGTTGAAAAATATCTTTACAAGCAAACAGGACGTCGTCCAGTTGTTTTACCAGTTGTAATGGAAGTTAATCAAAATAGACACCGTGCAATGGCTAGACGAAACAATCAAGAAAATAATTCTGAGAAACGGCCAGTTAGAAAAAATAATTATAAAAAAGATTCAGAACAAAAGAAGGCAAAAGCTTAATGTCACATGCAAGTCAAGATAACTTTCTTCTTTTAGCAAAAGAGGCTAAAAAGCACAATGATTTACCACAAGCTAAGCAATATTTACTTGAAGCTTTACGGTTAGGTCATGATTCAGATATTGTTTGTGAGTTATGTGAAATATATTTAAGCCAAGAGAAGGGAGATCAGGCATATTCCTTGATTAAGGAAGAGCCTGACCTTTTTTCTAATCAAAGAGTATATGATACTTATCTTAAAATTTTAGCTTTTCAGCATTATGCAATTGAAGCGGCTGAACTTGAGTACTTACTGCAAAAAAAACTACCAGTAAAAATTGAACCGGTTAGTCAAATTAAGCAGTTAGAAATAATGAAAAATTTTAAACAGCTTAAATATATTCAAGAAAAAGATTATTTACTTTTATATTGCTTAAGTACAGAAAACTTTACTAATTTGGCAAAAAGTATTTTAATGGATCCATCTCCTAATTTTGCTTTGCGTTTATCCTTATGTGAAGATTTAATAAAACTTGGATACAGCGAAAAAGTTCAAGTTTACATTTTAGGAGAATTAAAAGAATTTATTCCTAAAGAAACGGACTTACTTGAAAAAAGTCCAATTTATCGTGAAGTTTGTGTTAGCTTAGCGGATTACTTTAGACAGGATCCAAGCAAACTGCCAATAATGATTGGTGAAATGAATGTTTGTTTAGGGATGCTATATCCGTGTTTAAATGATTATATTAGAGATCCGGATCAATTTGCTCATGATTTTAGAAATTATCTTGAGCAAAAGAAGGGCGGAGCTAATCAGAAACTTTTAAATAAAATATATGAATATTTGGCATATGAAAAAGCAACAAATTCTGATTTTTAGTGCCGATATTGAGTAAAAAAGGTTTACATTTTCTGTGGATCTAGTATAATCAATAAAGGATATTTTCAAAGGGGTACGAGCTAGGCTTTTACCTTTGAAAGTAGTATAATAATCAACAGAGAATTATCCGTTACTTACTCAACGGACTTCTTGCAAATTTACAGGAGGGTCATATTAATGGCAGAAAAAGAACATTACGAAAGAACTAAGCCGCACGTTAACATTGGTACTATCGGCCACGTTGACCATGGTAAGACCACTTTAACTGCAGCTATTACTACTGTTTTGGCAGAAGACGGTTTGGCACAAGCTGAAGATTACTCACAAATCGATGCTGCTCCAGAAGAAAAGGAACGTGGTATTACTATTAATACCGCTCACGTAGAATACGAAACTAAGAATCGTCACTACGCTCACATGGATGCTCCAGGTCACGCTGACTACATCAAGAACATGATTACTGGTGCTGCACAAATGGATGGTGCTATCTTGGTTGTTGCTGCAACTGATGGTCCTATGCCACAAACTCGTGAACACATCTTACTTGCTCGTCAAGTTGGTGTTCAATACATCGTTGTATTCTTAAACAAGGTTGACTTAGTTGACGATCCAGAATTGATCGACTTAGTTGAAATGGAAGTACGTGACTTGTTATCAGAATACGATTACCCTGGTGACGATGTTCCTGTTATCCGTGGTTCAGCTTTGAAGGCACTTGAAGGTGACCCAGAACAACAAGACGTTATCAGAAAATTAATGGAAACTGTTGACGAATACATCCCAACTCCAGAACGTGATACTGACAAGCCATTCTTAATGCCAGTTGAAGACGTATTTACTATCACTGGTCGTGGTACTGTTGCTTCTGGTCGTATCGACCGTGGTACTGTTAAGGTCGGCGATGAAGTTGAAATCGTTGGTTTAACTGACAAGATTGAAAAGTCAACTGTTACTGGTTTGGAAATGTTCCACAAGACTCTTGACCTTGGTGAAGCCGGCGATAACGTTGGTGTATTGCTTCGTGGTATCGACCGTGATCAAGTTGAACGTGGTCAAGTTTTAGCTGCACCTGGTTCAATTCAAACCCACAAGAACTTCAAGGGTCAAGTTTATATCTTGAACAAAGATGAAGGTGGTCGTCACACTCCATTCTTCTCAGATTACCGTCCACAATTCTACTTCCACACTACTGACGTAACTGGTAAGATTGAATTGCCAGAAGGTACTGAAATGGTTATGCCTGGTGATAACGTTGAATTCACTGTTGAATTGATCAAGCCAGTTGCCATTGAAAAGGGTACTAAGTTTACTATCCGTGAAGGTGGTAAGACTGTTGGTGCTGGTCAAGTTACTGAAATCCTTGACTAATTCCAAACTTTCTTAAAAAAGATGTATCTTAGGATACATCTTTTTTTTATACAAAAATTAACAAATTTCTCTCTGGATTTGTGTTTTAGCAAGGTTTAGGGTAAGATAGTTAAGTGTGCAATAGCAAACCCAAATTTGACATCGGAGGTATTTAATTAATGTCTGTAAAATGGGAAAAGACCGGTAAAACATCCGGTGAATTAACTTTTGAAATCTCACAAGAAGAAGTAAAAAAGGGCTTAGATCAAGCTTTCAAACGTGTTAAGAAGAACTTACGTGTACCTGGTTTCCGTAAAGGTCACGTTTCTCGTATTGTTTTTGATCAATTTTACGGTGAAGAAGCTCTTTACGAAGATGCTTTAAACATCGTTTTACCAGAAGCTTACACTGCTGCTGTTAAAGAAGCTGGTATTGACCCAGTTGGCCAACCACAAATTACTCCAGTTTCAATGGATAAGAACAAGCCTTGGGTAATGAAGGCTACTGTTTCTGTTAAGCCAGAAGTTAAGTTAGGTGACTACAAGGGTATTGAAGTTCCTAAGCAAAACACTCGCGTTTTAGTTAAGGACGTAGATGCAGAATTAAACAAGCGCCGTGAACAAAATGCTGAATTAGTATTGAAAGACGGTAAGGCTGCTCAAGGCGATACTGTTACTATCGACTACACTGGTACTATTGATGGTAAGCCATTTGATGGCGGTAGTGCACAAAACTACTCATTAGAATTAGGTTCTGGTACTTTCATTCCTGGTTTTGAAGATCAACTTATTGGTCACAAAGCTGGCGATGATGTAGATGTTGTTGTAACCTTCCCAGAAGATTACGGTGCAAAAGACTTAGCTGGTAAAGAAGCACACTTTGCTACTAAGATTCATGAAGTGAAATCTAAAGAATTACCTAAGTTAGATGACGAGTTTGCTAAAGATGTTGATGATTCAGTAGAATCACTTGATGAATTAAAAGATAAGATCAAGAAAGACTTGAAGAAGCACAAGGAAGATGACGCAAAAGACGCTATCCAAGATGCTGCAATCAAGGGTGCAGTTGAAAATGCAACCATTGATGAAGTTCCTCAAGCAATGATCGACGAAGATGTTCAAAATCAATTGAACCAATACTTAGGCAACATGCAACGTCAAGGTATTGACCCACAAACTTACTTCAAGTTAACTGGTACTACTGAAGCTCAATTGCGTGAACAATTAGCTAAGGGTGCTGCAGAACGTGTTAAGACTAACCTTGTTTTGGAAGCAATCGTTGCTAAAGAAAAACTTGACGCAACTGCTGATGAAATTAAGCAAGAAATCAAAGACTTAGCACACGACTACAACATGGACGAAAAAGTTGTTCGTCGTAGCTTGAGTGATGATATGCTTAAGCATGATATTGCTATTAGAAAAGCTATTGATTTAGTAGCTGACAAGGCAAAGCAAGTTGCTAAGAAAGCTACTAAGAAATCAACTGCTAAGAAGTCAACCAAAGAAGACGACAAAAAGGCTGATAAATAATAGTTGATAACTAGTTTAAGAAAAGGGCGGCTATGACAGTCGCTTTTTTCTTTACTCTGTTAAAGTGAACTGCTAAGCTTATTTTGACATAAAGTAAGTGAAAAGGAGGATGGCTGATGGCTAACGAAATTACTGAGCAAGAAGAAGTAAAATGTTCTTTTTGCGGTAAACCACAGTCACAAGTTAAAAAAATTGTGGCTGGAAATGGAGTCTACATTTGTAATGAATGTATCGATCTTTCTAAGAAAATTATTGATGATGAATTAAAAGCAGATTCCATTAAAGAAACTAAAGATTTACCTAAGCCAATGGAAATTAAAAAGCAATTGGATGAGTACGTAATTGGTCAAGATCGAGCCAAGAAGGTGCTTTCCGTTGCTGTTTACAACCACTACAAACGTATCAGTCAAATGGATATTGATAGCACTGGAACTGAGTTGCAAAAATCAAATATTGCTTTGATTGGACCAACTGGTTCGGGTAAAACTTATTTAGCTCAAACTTTGGCTAAAATTTTGAATGTTCCATTTGCTATTGCGGACGCTACTACTTTGACTGAAGCCGGCTATGTTGGTGAAGATGTAGAAAATATTTTGCTCAAATTGTTGCAAAATGCCGACTATGATATAGAGCGTGCCCAACGCGGAATCATCTACATTGACGAAATTGATAAGATTTCTAAAAAGGCAGAAAATGTTTCAATTACTCGTGATGTTTCCGGTGAAGGGGTACAACAGTCATTACTTAAGATCTTAGAAGGAACTATTGCTTCTGTTCCTCCTCAAGGCGGACGTAAACACCCGCAACAACAAATGATTAAGATTGATACTACTAATATCTTATTCATTGTCGGTGGTGCTTTTGATGGTATTGAAAATATCGTTAAAAACCGTCTTGGTAAGAAAACAATTGGTTTTGGCGCAGAAAATGGCCTTAACCAAGTAGATGTAGATGACTGGCAAAAGAATCTTACAACTGGAGATTTGGTTAAATTCGGTTTAATTCCTGAATTTATTGGACGTATTCCAATTATTGCTACTCTTGATAAGTTGAGTACTGAGGACTTAATTAGAATTTTAACTGAACCAAAGAATGCTTTAGTAAAACAATACAAGAAATTATTGTCACTTGACGATGTGGACCTT
Organism: Lactobacillus sp. UMNPBX19; assembly: GCF_002553805.1. Classification (NCBI taxonomy): domain Bacteria; kingdom Bacillati; phylum Bacillota; class Bacilli; order Lactobacillales; family Lactobacillaceae; genus Lactobacillus; species Lactobacillus sp. UMNPBX19. Next base: position 23,468 of record NZ_PCYR01000001.1, on the reverse strand, counting down.
GAATTTACGGATGGAGCCCTACAAGCTATTGCAGATATGGCTATTAGTCGTCATATGGGTGCACGTGGTTTACGTTCTATTGTTGAAAATTCATTAATGGATGTAATGTACCGTACACCAAGTGATGATAACATCCAAGAAGTCCAAATTACTAAGGATGTTATTACTAAGCATGCAGAGCCTAAGATTACCTATAAAGAGGATAAGGCTGAAAAGACGAGTGAGGCGACTAAATAATGAAAGTCGTAGATGCTGAATTTGTCATTAGTGCTGTTTCTGAAAAACAGTATCCGAAAGATGATTTACCAGAATTTGCCTTGGCTGGCCGTTCTAATGTTGGTAAATCTAGTTTGATTAATACGATTGTTAATCGCCGTAAACTAGCCCGTACATCCCAACAACCAGGTAAGACTCAAACTCTTAATTTTTATAAGGTTAATAATGAGTTGTATTTGGTTGACGTACCAGGTTATGGCTATGCAAAAGTTTCTAAAAAGCAAAGAGCTGCTTTTGGTGAAATGATTCAAGATTATCTTGAAACGCGTGCCGATTTAAAGGGATTAATTCTTTTAGTTGATGCACGTCACAATCCAACTGCTGATGATATCAATATGTTTAATTATGCTCTCTATCTCGATATTCCAATCTTGGTTGTAGCAACGAAGATGGATAAGTTGAAAAAGATGGAAGCAAGTCAGATTAAGCAAAAAATCAGCAAGAGTTTGGATCTATCACAAGAAAATGTATCTTTCTTACCATTCTCTAGTGTTTCTAAATTAAATGTAGATAAATTCTGGGATTGGGTCGAAGATAAGATGTAATTTAAAAAAATTGCATAATTTGCTGATTAAATTCATCTATCTTTGATATAATTAGATACGTTGAAAGTATTGAACTAATAATGTTTCGACAACCTTTGAAAAAGAAGAATACCGGTTGGAGCTGACAAGCTCTAGTCGGTATTTTTTCTTGCCTAAATAAATGTATTAGCTTTAGAATTAAAATATACACTTTAAAGAAATAAGGGAAAGAAATGACTAAAAAAATCTTATTTGTTTGTCATGGGAATATTTGTCGTTCGCCAATGGCCGAATTTATTACTAAGAAGATTGTTAAAGATCTGGGTAAAGAAAATGAATATGAAATTGCTTCAGCCGCTACAACCGAAGATGCAATTATTAGTGGGATTGGCCATGATATCGATGTACGTTCTCAACGAGTAATGAATGAGCATGGAATTCCTTTTAACCATCGGCAGGCTAGAAAAATGGTTAAGAGCGACTATGAGAAATATGACTACATTATCGGGATGGATGAAGAAAACTTCTTTGATATGAATCATATTTCAGCTGGAGATCCTAAAAGAAAAGAATATAAGCTTTTATCTTTTACTGGCTCGATGATGGATGTTGATGACCCTTGGTATACTGGTGACTTTGAAGCAGCGTATCAAGAGATTTATCGCGGCTGTGAAGCTCTTATTAAGAAAATCGAGATGTCTGATAACTAATGCAAGTTTTACCAATTTTCCTGGTTATTTTAGCAATAGTAATATCAGAATATATTTTTACTTCTAAACATCGTTTTTATTTTTTAAAAGCAATTATTTTATTTTTAGTATTACTACTGCTTAGTACAGTTAACTTCTCAATTTTCTTTGGAATTGCGGCACTATTTATTGATCGGGTTCATGATATGAAATTAGGAAATCTCTTCTTGCTTTTAGCAGCGTTAGTAATTCTATCAGGCTTACTATTATATGAGGGATTAAAGAGATTCAATAAACATTATCATATTTCCGAAATAACGTTAACGCTGATTGAATACTGTATTCAATGGTCATTAATTTATGTTACAGTTTATCAATCAATCTTCAATAACATTGTTAAGATCCATACAATTACTAAAATGATCAAAACAGTTCGTATCCTCAATCCGGATTTACTGGTAGTAATTATTTTGCCATCATTTATTTCAATTTGGATTGCGGTTGTTTTATTGAAGAAATATCAACATGATTTGTAAAGTGTCTGGGAAAAAACTAATTTCCAGGCCATGAAAAAAGCGATGAACTTCATAAGAAGTCATCGCTCTTTTTGTATACTTTAAACCCATTCCTTGATATTATTTAATCACCACAAAAAAACAATAGAAAGTGGGCTTAAACATGTATCAAAATTATATCACAGGACAAACTACTTTATCATTAAATTTAGATTTTTCTATCCCTGCAAATCACATTGCCAGTGTTATCAGTGAATTCGTTGATTCTATTCCTAACGAAGTTATCTTAGAAACTACTTCTAATACAGGCAGACCTGCATATCACCCGGCAATGATGCTTAAGATTTTACTCTTTGCTTATTCTAGAAGAGTTTTTTCAGGCAGACAAATTGAAAGAATGCTAGAAGAGAATCTGCCCATGATGATTTTGGCTGACAATAGAAAGATTTCTTATCACACGATCAATAATTTCAGATCAAGCGACCATGCCAATAAGGTAATTAAGCAGTGCTTTGTCTACTTTACTTCATTATTAGAAGATGAGGGATTAATCCGTGAAAATGCAGTTTTTATCGATGGTACTAAGATTGAAGCGGACGCCAACAGGTACACTTTTGTCTGGCGAAAAGCTATTGAGAAGTATCATGCCAAGTTAAAGGAAGACGTGTCTGCTTTATATGAAGAACTGATCAATAAAGAAGTAGTCAAAGCCATGGCCGAAGAAAAAGCCCAAACTAGTCAAGGCTTAGAGATTCTGGCTCAAGAAACGGAAAAAGAAGTTGAGAAGCTGACCGAGAAAATTGATCGAGAACCTAAAGCCATTCCAGGCGGATCAAAAAATAAGGCCAAGCGCCGTGAATTAAAGAAGATCGCACATAAACTCAGAAAAGATTTTATTCCGCGTGCTAAAAAGTACGAAGAAGCTGAAGAGATCTTTGCTGGCCGTAACAGCTACTCTAAAACAGATCATGATGCCACCTTCATGCATATGAAAGAAGATCATATGAAAAACGGGCAGCTAAAGCCAGGCTACAATATTCAGGCAGCGACTACTAATCAATATATAGTTGATTTTGCCCTGTTTCCTAATCCGACTGACTTTAGAACATTCGAACCATTTCTAGACCAAATGAAGTCCAGAGGAATTCTCGATAAGTTTCAAAATATTGTGGCCGATGCGGGCTATGGCAGTGAGTACAATTACTCGATTCTGGAAGAGAATTATTCAGATAAGAACTATCAGATTCCGTATACACAATACGAAAAAGAACAAACGCGAAAATATAAGAAAGATCCATCAAAGGTCGACAACTGGTACTATAACGAAGAAGAAGACTATTACGTAGATAAATCAGGCGTCCGCTTTAACTTCAAATATTATAGTCAAAGAAAAGATCAATCTACTGGCATGGTCAGAAACTTCAAAATTTATGAAGCTGATGAGTTCCAGCTGACTGAAGAACTGACCCAATTGGCTAAGACCAAAACAGGTCGACAAAGACAGATTCGCTACAATCCTAACTGGCAGTATTTAAAAGAAAAAGCAAAAGAGACTCTTCAAAGCGAAGAAGGCAAACGCATCTATGGCTGTCGCAAGTCAGATGTGGAGCCAATTTTTGGGCACATGAAGAGTGTATTTGGTATGCGCAGAACGCATTTAAGAGGCAAAAAGAAAGTCGAAACGGATGTCGGTATCATGTTCATGACGATGAATCTGAAAAAATATGGAGCCAACAAGAAGGTAAAACCTTCGAATTTTCATTTCAAAAACAAAAAACACAGGAATTCACTAAAAATAATGAATTTCTGTGTTTTTATATCCGGGCTAAAAATCGAGTTTCTTCCCAGACACTTTTATTATGTTAAGACTAAGTCTTTGTCATTATGACTTCAAGCTCATACAATAAAAAGTGAAAGCGGATTATATATGAAAGAAGGCTGTAATTATGACAGTTCCAACATTTGATCGTGAAAAAGAAGCTATTATGAAAGACGTTCGTGAAATGATTCACCGTAATCGTGACAATGGCTTTATTTTAGAAGAATTACAAAATAAATACGGTAAAGACTTTTCTGATGATGATTTGAAGGCTTTAATTAAAGAAGCTACTAAATAACCGGAAAGTAGGCATACTATGAGAATGAGTTTTTGGATGGATTATGCATCTCCATTTTGTTATATTGCTTTTCATAAGCTAACTGAGGCAGTTAAGGCAGTAGGAATTGATCAAAACAAGTTAGATTATAACTTTCGCACTTTTCAAATTGATCCAACTGCTACTGAAAATCCAACGCAAACGCGGGGAGAGAAGTTGATGAAAAAAGATGGTTTAACCCAAAAGCAACTTCATGAAAGATTTCAAAATATTACTGAACAAGCTAGAGATGCTGGTTTAACAATTAATTATGTAAATACACTTCCAGTCACTACGATGAAGGCATTGCGTTTAACTAAATGGGCTAATGATACACAAAGTAATCAAAAGACAGCCAAGTTAATTGACGCAATCTTTAAAGCTTATTTTGTTGAAAATCAAAATATTGCTGATAATGACGTCTTAGTAAAATTAGCAAAAGACGCTGGATTGGATGACTCATCTGCCAAAAAGATTCTTGCGAGTGAAGAATATAAGGACGTAGTTATCGAAGATGAAAATGACTTAGCCAGTCGAAATGCGGATGCAGTACCATACTTTGAAATTGGCCATTATCATGACGAAGGTGTGCCTACTAAAGAAGCTCTAATTGAAGCAATCAACAATTTAATATATCAGAAGGCAAACTAGCCTCTATTACTAAATTTCTTCTATTCAAAGTGTAATTTCGTCTAAAAAGTGAAATTACACCTTTTTTATTCAAGATTAAAAAGGTTCTAAAGTTGAAATTTAATGGTAGGATGAGAATGGAAGAAAAGGAGAAACATTATATGAAGAAAATATTATTAATGAGTGTGATTGCTCTCAGCTTAGTAGGAGCAAGCGGCTGTTCCAATAACTCTAATTCAACTAATAATAGTAGCGCTAAGAGTTCAAAGACTACTCAGAAGAAGCACTGGGATAAGAAAAAAGATCAAAAACTAGCTAAGGAAATGGATAAGTACGGTAAAAATAAGAGCCAAACCTATACAAAATATGATGGTAAAAACAAGCTTTCTACTTCAGCAAATCGTGTTTATCCAGATGCCTTTAAGAAAGATACTTTTAAGTTGAATGGTAAAAAGATAAGCATTGGCTGAAGCCTACAAGGCGAACATCATTATGATTATGACGTCTTGGCTATCTATAATCATGACTTAACTAAAGATGGACAACATAAGACTTTTCTCTTTTGCTGACACAAGCAAAAACCAATTGTTTTGGTAGATGAGTCTGGTAAGGGGAACGTTGTTAACTTACATGTCAGTTAAGACAAGTCATTAAATGGTAGCTTTTCAAACATTATGTATGGTGAAAATATCTAGCTTAAGGTCTGCTTCTTTGCAGACTTTTTGTTTCTAAAAATAAATATCCGTATAATAGATGAAAAGTGAGATGATTGGAATAGGTAGGGTATAAAAATGTTAAGTAATAAAATGAAAGAACTGCTTGATAAGGTGTATGAAACGCCAAATACAATGGACCTCGCAGTCGTAGTACAGACACCGGACTTTGAAGAAACTTTTATTAGTGATAATTTACGCCGCTCTTATCAACCAGCACGAGCTGAGGGTCTTGTTTTTAGGTTAATTGGGACTTTCGTTCAAAGACTTGATCTAGACTATTATGAGTTCATTGATGTATTAAAGGGCGATTTAGAAAGTGACTTATTTAATGTGCATGCTATGAGAAAGCTCAAGCGCCCTAGTCAAAAGATTACTGATGATAAGCTTAAGCAACTAGAAACACGAGTAGAAGACATCATTGATTTAGCTGAAGAACTAGCTAGTGAAGAAGAGATTGGTGACTATGTCTTGGTTGTTAATTATACTGACCAGTTAGGGGATGTTTTCTTCCATGATACTAGTGATCAAAATATGTCGACTTATCATGATATTCAAGTGATGCTCATGGAATATGCAAACCGCAATATTCTTAATCCTTTAGCTCTAATAAAAGATTTAGAAAAAAAGCGTCCTAGTGAAGCTAAATTACTCAATAAAGCTGCTTTTGAAGATCGAAATATTGATGGCTTCAATGTAGAAGACTTTTGGCAAATATATCGAGCTCCTTATCAGGGTGGCCAATTTGACTTAGAAAATATTGAAGGCTATCGCTTTGAAAAAGAACTAATTAAATATAGTAGAAACTTGCAACATTTAGATTTGACGTACTTTCTTCTATTTTTGAGAACAGACCGCTATGTTTATGTATTAACCCCATCCTTTAAGACAGAAGATGATCTAGTAGAAGCCTTAGCTGGTTATTTAACTAGTCTAGAAGTAAATATGGACTTTACTGATGAAAAGTTTAAAGAAATTAGCGATATGATGCTTGAGAGAAAGTCCTATCTTGATTTAGCTCATGGAAGGGATTCTGCATATGCAATTGACTTACCAGTGAAACGAGAGGTGACTGATGGTCAAGAAATTCGAAAAGAAATTAATGACATTTTCAGTGAGCTAGTAACTTATCAAAATATGGATACAGTCCGTGATTTTTACATGTTCGCAAATATTAAAGACAATAATTTCACTGGTGGGATGATGAAAGACAATAATTTAACGAGTTACTTACTAAACTTCGTTGAATTATTAGCTTACCTTACTCATATGTATCCAAATCTAGCACCAAAGAAGATAATTGACTTAGTTGCAACTAAAGAAGACTTAAAACGTAAGCGAAAATAGTTGCTTTATACGGATAAAGTTTCTATTGTAGAGGTGAGAGTGTAATAAGAGAAAGAAGAGTTGAAAAATGAAAATTTCAATTTGGGGCGATTATGCATGTCATTACTGCTACATTGGTGAAACTAACTTACAAAAGGCAATTGAAGAGTTAGGTGTTCAAGATAAGATTGAAATATGACTTGAATGCTTTTCAAATTGATTTAGATGCTCCTAAGTCAACTAAGCAAACTAATGCAGTCTTTCTAGCTTATGAAAAGGCTATTCCGTTAGCTAAGGCAAACGCAGCCTATGATCATGCTAAGGCGATGGGTAAGTCAGTTGGTTTAACAATTAATGAAGCAACTGCTTATAATACAAACACCATGGATGCTCACCGGAGATGAGTTAAGAAAGGTTCAACGCCGCGAAGAAAAAAGCGAAGAGATAAATAACGAGCTTGAATTTAAGAAAGAAAAAGTCGAATGGGATAACTTAATAATTTTGAAAAATAAAGTCAAGGAATTAAATGAAATTGAAAAACTAGTGTTTTTTGAACATCTGCTCGCACAAAAAGAAATTACAAATTTGGTTGAAGTGGCGGGATGTTCAAGGCGAACTTTGCAGAAAGTAAAGAAGTTCTTGCTCCTTAAATTGAAAAACGCTTTGAAAAATTAAATAAAAAGCGTAGCAAATTAAATAACAAGAGCCGGGTTTTTACCGAAATAAGGTTGATTTCTAGGGGGTGCCAGTATACTTATCAACGTGAAGGTGGTTAGACCGCTATTTAGAGTATGTTTTGATTCAATAAATGTGTTTTTTTATGCTAATTGTGAATTTTCTATGAATTTTCATATATTTTTTTGTATAATGACTTTTAGTGTTACTAAAAAGCAAAAAATAAAAGAGGAATAAAATGGATCATAAGAATAGTGATAATGAATTAAGACATCGCTCACATCATCGCCGTCATCATCGACGTAAAAAGTTTTGGCGTATCTTTTGGATTGTATTGGGTGTCTTCCTAGCAGTAGATATCATTGCGGTTATTATCGCTTGGCACAATATCCATGTTGCCACAAATACCATGTATAATCCTATCAGTGGTGATATCAGTGATCGAAACTTAACTAATACACTTAAGAAAAAGAAACCGGTAAGCATTTTATTATTGGGAACTGATACGGGCGAATTTGGTCGTGATTATAAGGGAAGAACGGATTCTATCATGATAATGACAGTTAATCCTCAAACAAATAAAACGACTATTGTTAGTGTACCGAGAGATATGAAAGTTAATTTACCAGGATATGCTGATTATTCACCAGCAAAAATAAATGCTGCGTATACTTATGGAGGAGTAGACGAAACTATAAAAACATTGAAGCAATACTTTAATGTTCCAATAGATGCTTATGTTTTGGTAAACTTAAAGGGATTAGTTAAGGCAGTTGATCAAATTGGAGGTGTAGATGTTACCTCACCATTAACTTTTACTAATTTGGGCTATTCATTTCAAAAGGGAAGAACTTATCATATGAATGGCAAGCGTGCATTAGCTTTTTGTGATATGAGATATGATGATCCGCGGGGAGATTATGGTAGACAAGAAAGGCAAAGACTTGTTTTAATGTCTATATTAAAATCATCTATTTCATATAAGACAGTATTGAATCAAAAATTCTTAAATACATTATCTAAAGAAATGCTGACAAGTTTAACTTTTGATAATATGACTCAGTTAGCAACGGGATATCGATCTGCAACAAATAAAACTATTAGTGATCATGCTCAAGGCCAAGGTGACTGGGAAGATGGAGTTGCATATGAATCAGTTAGTTTAACTGAACGTCAAAGAATTAGTAATAAGTTACGTGCTGCCTTAGGGCTTAAGCCGGAAACCTTGAAGACAGGAGAATAGGAAAAAGTGGAAAGAAGTACAAAAACTGAAAATACAATCGATTTACGCAGATTATGGATGCTTCTTCGTACCCATATTTGGTCTATTGTCTTATGGGCCGTTGGTTTAGGAGTAGTAGGATTTGTGTTAGCTGCTTTTGTAGTTGAACCTAAATATACTTCAACTACACAAATTTTGGTTAATCAAAAGCGAAATGAAAATGATGCCAATCAAGCTTTTAATGCTCAACAAGCTGATGTACAGGTAATTAATACTTATAAGGATATTGTTACTAGTCCAGTTATTTTAAAAGATGCTTCTAAGTGGCTAAAAAATCCTACTGAAGTAGTAAAAGCAGCTAAACCAGCTAAATATCGCACTTTAGCAGATGGGACTAAAAAGTTAGTAAGCCCAGCTGAACCAGCAGTTGTTAGAAGAGCAGGACGTAGTTATAATGTGAGCACTAAGGAAATGCAAAAAGCAGTTTCTGTAACTACGCAACAACAATCTCAAGTTTTCACGATTAGTGCTAAGAGTAATGATCCAGAAAAAGCTCAAGCAATCGCAAATGCAGTTGCTCAAACGTTTAAGAGCAAAATCAAGAGCATTATGAATGTTAATAATGTGACAATTGTATCACCTGCTTCTCGTGGTGCTAAAACTTTCCCTAAGACTTCACTATTTACATTTGCCGGTATTATTCTTGGATTAATTATTAGTGTAGCTTTAATTGTCTTACGTGATTCATTTAATACTACAGTAAGGGACGATGATTACTTGACTAAAGAATTAGGTTTAACTAATTTAGGTCATATATCTCACTTCCACTTGTCTAATAAATTTAGTATTAATGACAATGATAGCAATTCTGGTAAAAAGAAACGTGTATAGGAGAGTATAAATGGGATTGTTTAATAGACGTAAAAAACATGGTACTGATGAGACCATGCAATATGGTGCTAAGTTAATTACCGTAGCTAAGCCACAAAATCCAGTTAGTGAACAATTTAGAACTGTTAAGACTAATATTGATTTTACAAGTGTTGATCATCAGATTAAGGTCTTAGCCTTTACTTCTGCCAATATTAGTGAAGGTAAGTCGACGGTGGCAGTTAATACAGCTGTAACTATGGCTCAATCAGGGAAAAAAGTCTTATTAATTGATGCTGATCTTCATAGACCTACTCTACATAAAACCTTTGATATTCCGAATAGAGTAGGATTGACAACAATTTTGACTTCACATTCTAATGAAGTAGACATGGCAGATATTGTAAAAGAAGATATTATTCCTAATCTTTCTATTATGCCAGCTGGTCCTATTCCACCTAACCCAGCCCAATTGTTAGGTTCTAACAGAATGCGAGCATTCTTAAATATGGTTAAAGAACACTATGATTTAGTCATCTTAGACCTTGCTCCAGTTCTTGAAGTTTCTGATACCCAAATTTTAGCTGGTGAAATGGATGGTGTAGTGTTAGTTGTACGTCACGGCATTACCCAAAAGGCTGGAGTTGAGCGGGCTATTGAAATGCTTAACTTAACTAAGATACATGTTTTAGGTTATGTAATGAACGATGTAAGAACTGGTCCTGATGGATATGGTTATGGATACGGCTATGGCTATGGATACGGCTATGGCTATGGTTATAGCCAAGAAAAAGATACAGAAACGAAGTAGTAAATAATGGTATTAGTTGATATTCACTCACATGTATTACCAGGAGTTGATGATGGATCACCTGATTTAGAATCCTCATTAGGTTTAGCAGAGGCTGCAGTAGCAGATGGAATTACGCACGCATTAATGACACCTCATACTCTAAATGGAAAATATCTAAATCATAAAAAGGATATCATTAAGGATACAGCTAAGTTTCAGGAAGAATTAAATAAACATAATATTCCATTAACTGTCTTTCCAAGTCAAGAAGTTCGTTTAAATGGAAATTTACCGCAAGCTTTAGACGATGATGATATCTTATTCTGTGATGAAGATGGCAGATATATGTTATTAGAATTTCCAAGTGAAGATGTACCAACTTATGCCAAAGATATGACCTTTAAATTATTGGGCCGGGGAATAACACCAATAATTGTTCATCCAGAAAGAAATTCTGGTATTTTGGCTCATCCAGAAAAATTACAAGAGTTTATTGAGCAAGGCTGTCTAACGCAAATAACTGCTAGTTCGTATGTGGGAGTATTTGGTAAAGAGATAGAAAAATTAGCTGATCGATTTGTAGAAGCTGGTCAAGTAGCTACTTTTGCTTCGGATGCACATACGTTGCCAAAACGTGAAAGTCGTATGCATGACGCTTACGAGAAGTTAGAAAAGACGCAAGGATTGGATGTTGCTAATAGCTTTAAGCAGAATGCGAGAAACATTATCAATTCTGATAATGTTAATTTAAATTGGAAACCTTTAAAGAAAAAGAAAAGATTTTGGTTATTTTAAATTTATTGGGGGGATAGAGTTTTAAATGATGGCACAAGAGGTTAAGAAAATAAAACTAGATCCGTCAAAGGTGCATGATCGACTTGGTTATCATGTAGTGAAACGTGGATTTGACGTTTTAGCCAGTGGAGTTGCTTTAATAATATTATCGCCACTTTTTTTAGTTTTAACTATTCTAATAAAAAAAGAAGATGGTGGCCCAGCTTTTTATTCACAAGAACGAATTGGAAAGAATGAAAAACCATTTAAAATGTGGAAATTTCGTTCAATGATTGTGAATGCTGATCAAATGGTGGAACAATTAGAAGAACAGAACGAAATCGATGGGGCAATGTTTAAGATTAAAGATGATCCTCGTGTAACTAAGATAGGCCATGTAATTAGAAAATATAGTCTTGATGAATTACCGCAACTTTGGAACGTTTTAAAGGGTGATATGTCTTTAGTTGGTCCCCGTCCGCCTCTACCAATGGAAGTGGCAGATTATACTGATTATGATAAGTTACGATTAACTGTTACCCCAGGATGTACTGGTTTGTGGCAAGTAACTAAGCGAAATGATGCAGATTTTGATGAAATGGTAGAATTAGATCTTGAATATATCAATAAGAGTAGCTTATGGTTTGATTTTAAGATTTTATTGAAAACTGTTGGTGTTGTTATTCATCCAAATAGTGCGTATTAAAAATAATGAGATAATGAATTTTCATTTTTCATTATTTTTTATTATAAAGGAAATTTTTATGAGTAGGATAAAGGTTTTACATGTTGCAGAGGCAGCTGGTGGCGTAGAAAGATATTTGGAAACTTTGTTTAAATATAATGATAATAGTAAAGTTGAAAATATTTTAGTTTGTTCACAAAATTATGATTATAAAAGACTGAAAAAATTAACTCAAAAAATAACTATATTACAAATGGAGCATGAAGTATCTCCGATTAAAGATATAACAGTTGAGAGAAAGTTAAGAGATATTATAAAAAAAGAAAAACCTGATATTGTCTATGCTCATTCCACTAAAGCAGGTGCCTTTGCACGAATTGCAAATTTGGGAATAAATAATAAGCTTATATATAATCCTCATGGTTGGGCTTTTAATATGCAACAGTCAAGCAGAAAAAGGCAAATGTATAAATGGTTTGAAAAAATCTCTTCTAATTTTTGTGATAAAATTATTTGCATTTCGAATTCAGAGAAAAAATCTGCTTTAAGAGAGGGAATTTGTAAAGCATCAAAATTGGAAGTTATTTCTAATGGAATAGATATAGAAAAATTGAAAAGAGTTGAGAAATCAGCTCGCTCATTAAACCAAATACCAACAAATGCTTTTGTGATTGGACAGGTAGGGCGATTGTCAAAACAGAAGGCTCCAGATATATTTGTGAGAGCAGCTGAATTAATTAAGAAAAAAATCTCTAATTCTTATTTTATCATGGTGGGAGATGGTGAATTACGTGATGATATTGAGAAACTAATTAGGGATAAGAAATTAGAAAATTCCTTTTTAATTACTGGTTGGGTAGATAACCCTAGTGAGTATATGAAAGTTATGGATGTTGGAACATTATTTTCACGGTGGGAAGGTTTTGGATTGGTTTTGCCAGAATATATGCTTTGTAAAGTTCCTGTTGTAGCAACACGTGTTGATGCAATTCCGAATATAATTAAAGATAGCGTTAATGGATTATTGGTGAATTGCGATAATTATAGAGAAGCAGCTTCAGCAATAGAAAACTTATATGAGGATAAAAAACTAAAAAACAATCTAGTAAGAAATGGATATAGAATAGCTATCCAAAACTTTGATGGAAAAGAAATGAGTGCTAAAGTAGAGCAATTATATATGAATCTTATAAAGAGGGAAAATATATGAAAATTTGTTTTTTAGTTGCCGATTCTAATGGTGCCTTTCCAGTACCTGCTGCTAAAGGTGGTGCAGTTTCAACTCTTGTAGAACAATTGATTGAGGAAAATAGTAAAAATAAATTTGCTGATTTAACAGTTATTTCCTTTTATAATAATAAAGCTAAACAAATAGCTAAAAAATATAAAAATGTAGAATTTATTTGGATTAAGGTTCCAAATAAATATAAATTTTTAGATAAAACATTATATAAAATGGTTAAGAAATTCTTTAAAAATAAAAAAGCTATATCTTACAAGTCTATTTTTTCATTGCTTTTTTATATAAAAAAATCTAGTAAATATTTGAAAAGAAAAAAATTTGATAAATTAATTCTTGAAAATAATATACCATTGGTATGGACGATTTATTTATCTCGTTATTCAGGTGAATTTTTTTATCATTTTCATAATTTGCCACGCACTACTGCAAAAGCGGAAGAGATTTTAAAGAAGTGTACAGGTTTTTTATGTGTAAGTGATTATATTTCTAAGCAATTGATAAATGGAAATACTCCTCTTGGAAAAATTGATCGAAATAAGGTACATACTTTATATAATTGTGTGGATACTAAAATGTTTTATCCAATGCAAAATCGAAAGAAGTATAGAAAAGAAATAAAAGGAAAATACAAGATTCCTGTAGATGATAAAATTATTCTTTTTGTTGGACGAATTTCGCCAGAAAAAGGTCTTAATATTGTTTTAGACGCTATTAATAAAATGAAGGTATCTAATTTTAAATTGCTAATTATTGGAAGTGTTATGCATGGTAATAATGAAAAAGATGCGTATTTTTCAAAATTAGTATATAATTTTGAAAAATTAAAAGATAAGATAATATTTACTGGTTATGTTTCCCATTCACAGCTTCCTTTATTTTATAATGCAGCTGATTTAGTAATTCTTCCTTCAATGTGGGAAGAACCTGCAGGATTAACCATGGTTGAAAGTTTAGCTTGTGGGACCCAATTGATTACTACAGATTCTGGAGGAATTCCTGAATATGTAAAAGATAAGGGTATTATTTTAAAGCGAGATAAAGATCTTGTAGAGAAAATAGCAGAAATATCTGATTCACTTTTAGAAAAAACATATGAAAATAAAATGAGTAATTTTGAATATGTACAAAAATATTTTTCTCCGCATAATTACTTAAAAAATTTTATAAAGATTTTAGGTGAATAAAATGAGACCAACTATTTCAATTATTATACCAGTATATAATGTTCAAGATTATTTAACTTCTTGCATAGAGTCAATAATTAAACAAGATTATAAGGATTACGAAGCAATTTTTATAAATGATGGATCTACGGATGACTCTTTAGAAATTTTAAAACAATATGTAAAGACGGATAAAAGATTTAAACTAATTTCGCAAAAAAATTCAGGATTATCAAGTGCACGTAATACGGGCATAAATCAGGCTAAAGGCAAATATATTACATTCATTGATTCAGATGACTGGATTAGCAAAAATTATGTGGGAGCTTTAGTTTATAATGCTGAAAAATATGACGCAGATATCGTTTCTATTAAGGAATGTTTAGTATATAGTAATGGAAAAAAAGTTTATAAAAAACAAGATTTTAAAATTTTAAAGGGAAAAGCAGCAGATATGCTGTTTGGATTTTATGATACAAATTTTGCATGGGGCAAATTAATTAAAACTTCAATTATTAAAGATAATAACATCTATTTTCCTGTTGGAAAAAATTATGAAGATATAGGAACCATGTATAAGATATATGATAAAGCACATTGTTCAGTGCGCCTTTCAAATGAAAATTATTTTTATCGTTCACGTGAAAGCTCAATTACTGCTACACGCAGCATAAAAGATGTGAAAGATAAAATTTCTTTTATTAAAGAAATGAGAAAGTATTCGTCGTTAAGAAAAAAGTATAATTATTGGGACTTGTATCTATTAGTTAAAGGGTTTGGTGCAATATCAGATGTATATAAAGTCCCTAATATAACGAAAAAACAAAGAGATGTTTTGGTAAAAGAAATAAAAGTTGCGGTAAAAACTTGTAAAATTCATTTAAGAGATTTTAGAGCGGCTGACGGAATAGATAGAGCCCTTTTAGTGAAGATTAATTTGGCGGCATTAATTTTAAGAATAAAACATAAAGGTTAGGATGAAAGTAATGATTATTGGAATTTGTAGTTATGGAGGAACAGGCTCCAGTGCAGTAGTCGATTTATTGAAAGAGTATAAGGAATTACAGGTTCTTGGAAATGCGGAATTTCAGTATTCTTTTCAAGTAGATGGATTAGAGGACTTAGAGTATCATCTGCTTAAACAATATTCTAGACATATGTCAGGTGATATTGCAATTCACCGCTTTTTAGACTCAACAATTTCGTGGGCTAAAACTCCCTTAGTGCATAAAACTATTCCACCCAAGGAATTTATAAGATTAACGAAAAAATATACAAATTCTTTAATCCAAGAATGTTGGATAGGGCTTGATAATTCAGATTATATGAGTAAAAGCATTCTGAAAAATTCTGTTGTTTTAGGATTTAAAAAAATAATTTTTCCTTTATATGAAAAAATTACTCATCATTCTTGGGATAAATGGCCAGCTAGACGTTTATATTTGTCAATTAATCCTGATGATTTTTATAAACTTACGCAAGAGTATACTACTAGTTTGTTGAAAGCTGCTGGAGCAGATTTTAATAAACCAGTAGTACTTGATCAACCTTTTGAGGGAAATGCACCGCAACAAAGTTTTCCATTTTTCAAAGATCCTAGGGCTATTGTTGTGGATAGAGATCCACGTGATCTTTGGATTTTAGCAAAATATGCTGGTAACTGGACTGGTGAAGGTCGGTTTATGCCTAGAAAAGATGTAAAAACTTTTGTAGAGTATTATAAAAAATTAAGAAAAAATCAGTTAAGAGAAGATAGTGAAAATATTATATTTGTAAACTTTGAAGATTTGATTTACGAATATGATAAGACAATTGAAAAAATTGAAAATTTTCTTAATATTTCACATCATGATAATCCGTATAAATACTTCAATCCCAAAATTTCTATAAATAATACAAGATTAATGGATAGATATCCGAATAGTAAGGCCGATATGGAATATATTGAAAAAAATTTATCTGACTATTTGTATGATTTCTCAAAATATAAAAAGGTTAAATATGATCGAAACATTTTTTAATTAAAATTTATATTATAGGTTAATTTATAGTTCTAAGTAATTAAAAATCATAATTAAGTATAATATCAAAAAATATTACAAGATTTGCAAAAAAAGGAAAAGATAATGAAAAATCAACAAATCCCCAAAGTTATAAATTATTTTTGGTTTGGTGGAAAAGATTTACCTCCTAAAGTAAAAAAATGCATAAAAAGTTGGGAAAAGTATTGTCCTGATTATGAATTAAAATTATGGAATGAGACTAATTTTGATATTAACTGTTGTTCATATGTTAGAGAAGCCTACGATTCAAAAAAATGGGCGTTTGTAAGCGACTATGCGAGATTTTGGGTTTTATATAATTATGGTGGAATATATTTAGATACAGACGTTGAATTGATAAAGTCTTTAGATAATATTATTAAAAATGGGCCTTTTTTTGCATTAGAAACTGAAGAATATGATAGTGTAAATCCAGGTGTAGGAATGGCTTCACAAAAGAAAAATGTTTTTTATAAAGAAGTATTAGATGATTATGAAAACTCTCATTATCTAACCAAAGACGGAATACCGAATAATACTCCTGTGGGAAAAAGGGTTGCAAGGCTATTGAAAGAATATGGTTTAAGCAGTAATAATAGTGAGGGCATTCAAGTAGTAGATGGTATTTATATCTATCCAGCAGAATATTTTTGCCCTTTGAACTACTTTACAGGAGAGTTACATATAACGGATAAAACTGTTGCTATTCATCATTTTCAAGCATCGTGGTTAAGTGAAAGCGAAAAAAAATACCATAAGATTAGTCAACATGTAACCAAACTTTTTGGGAAAAGAGCAGGCGAAAAGTTTGAAATGATTATAAAGTTTCCTTATTCATTTAACAAAAAGAGAAAAAAATTAGGATTAAAAACATCTATTAAATATTATTTGAGGAAATATAAATAATGAAAAAATATCAATTTGTAGAAACCTATGCTAATACACGGAATGCGGGGAGTAAGGCACCTCAAGATATAGAATTTATAGCTAATAAATTGAAATTTGAACCATTAAAAATTATTCTTGGAAAAGAAAAAGGTTCATTTTCCAAGATAAGTAATCAGCTATCTTTTATTACTCAGTGGGAAAAAGCATATAATGCTATTTCAAGTAATTCTATTGTTTTATTGCAGTATCCGAAGTATGGTAGGCAGATTAACAGATTGCATTGTTTAAAGAAATTGAAAGAAAGAAAGAATGTACATTTTGTTTCTGTAATTCATGATGTTAATGAGTTGAGAAATATAGATCAGAAAAAATCTTTAAGGAATGAATTTGAATTTGTAATTAAAAACTCAGATTATGTCATACTACATAATGAATCAATGATTGATTATTTTGTAAAAAGAGGAATAGATCCTAAAAAATTAGTTAATTTACAAATTTTTGATTATTTGAGAAATAATTATATGTCTGATTTTCCAGTTTTTAGTACTACAATCAATATTGCAGGCAATTTAGATACAAACAAGAGTGAGTATTTAAAGTATTTAGACAAAGTTGATAATAATTTTCAATTGTTTGGACCAAATTTTTCATTGAATAGTTATTCGAATGTTATATACGGGGGAAGCTTTAAACCATCTGAAATTCCAAATGTCTTAAATTCCGGATATGGATTAATATGGGATGGTACGAGTATACACAGCTGTGAGGGTAGTTTTGGAAACTATTTAAAATATAATAATCCTCATAAATTATCTTTATATTTAGCATCTAATTTACCTGTTATTATTTGGAGTAAAGCTGCTGAAGCAAATTTTGTAAAAGAAAATGGTATAGGGTTGTTAATCGACGATTTGAGTAAATTACCTAATATTTTGAGTCAGATATCTAAAGAAGAGTATTTAACAATGTGTTCGAATGTCCAAAAGATTGCTAAAAATTTGTCTAATGGCTTTTATATGACAAGTGCTTTAAATACAGTAATTACTAAAATAGAGAATAATTTGAATGATGAGTAGATTGGGTAGTTAAAAGTGAAGATAAAGGTTAAAACTTTAGAGTATTTATATTGTATATTATATTTTATTTGGGGACTGTTTACGCAAATAAATTTGACTGTCAATATTAAAAACTTTAACTTTTCAGGTATATCTTTTTATTTAAATGTAGCTATCATTATGGGGTTGGCAGTTTTATATGTGCTTAACTTTTCCATACAACCCAATTATGAAGTATCTGTAAAAAATTTCTTTCTTTTTATCTTATTTTTAATTTGTTTAGTTTATACATTTAAGAATATATATGGATTACCATTTCTAACTGGATATATTTTCTTATTAGTAGGAAAAAATTTTGATTTTAAATTAGTTATAAAAATATTTTTGTGTTTCTCTATTTTAGTCTTTATTGGAACAATTTTATTATCACATTTTAATATTATTTCAACGCAGTTAAGTTATGGTGCACGGTATAGAAATAGTTTAGGATTTGCATTTGTTTCATTTCCAGCACAAATATTTTTCTTTATTACCTGTTCTTATCTAGTAGTTAGAAATTATAATATAAAATATTTTGAGCTAATCATATTAGGTTTAATTAACATTCTGTTGTATCGTATTACACAAACTCGAGATCCATTTTATTTAAGTATTATTTTATTAGGTTATCTTACACTTTCTAAAATTACAGGTTATAAATTGCGATTATACAAAATTAAAATATTTTCTTTTATAGAAGAATATATATATTTGATAATACCATGTATATTAGGAATGTTATTATTTATATGTCCTAAAAACATTTTTTATATATTAAATGATATTTTATCAAATAGACTAGTTTTGTCACAAAATGCTATTGAAACATATGGTATTAGACCTTTTGGTACGTCAATTCATTTTTTAACGTCTTATAATTGGTTAGGACAAATAACAGGTCAATATAATTTTATAGATAGCGCATATGTACAGTTATTAGTAGGAAATGGATATGTTTTCACATTTTTACTTTTATATTTTTTAACTGTTATAAATAAAAGAGTAAGGCAAAATAATGATATATTTTTGCTGGGAGTACTTTGTGTAATTGCTATTCATGGGATGTTTGATCCACAATTTATTTTACCGTGGTATTCTCCGTTTATTTTAATAGCTGGCAAATATTTTATGACAGAAACAAAAGAAAAGAAAGAGAGTTTGATTTAATGAACTACTTAGTAGTCGGATCAGGTTTATTTGGAGCAGTATTTGCTCATGAAGCAGCAAAACGTAATAATAAAGTTACTGTAATTGAACAAAGGGATCATTTGGCAGGAAATATTTACACTAAGGAAGTTGCTGGAATTCAAGTTCATCAATATGGCGCACATATTTTCCATACTTCAAATAAAGAAGTATGGGATTACGTACAACAATTTGCTGAATTTAATCGTTATACTAACAGTCCTGTAGCAAATTATTATGGTAAAATATACAATTTGCCATTTAACATGAATACGTTTAGTGAGATGTGGGGCGTAAGAACTCCACAAGAAGCTATGGATAAGATTAATGAACAACGTCAAGAAATGGCTGGAAAAGAGCCTCAAAATCTTGAAGAACAAGCTATTTCATTAATTGGACGCGATATCTATGAAAAATTAATTAAGGGATACACAGAAAAGCAATGGGGCAGAGAAGCTACAGAATTACCTGCATTTATCATTAAGAGACTACCAGTTCGTTTAACTTATGATAATAATTATTTCAATGACGATTATCAAGGTATTCCTAAAGGTGGATATACGCAAATTGTTGAAAAAATGCTTAATAATGAGAATATTGAAGTTAAATTAAATACTGATTTCTTTGATAAAAAGGATGAATATTTAAAGAACTTTGATAAGATCGTTTACACTGGCATGATTGATAAGTTTTTTGATTATAAGTTAGGCGAACTAGAATATCGCTCACTTCATTTTGAAACTGAAGAAAAAGATGTAGATAATTATCAAGGGAATGCAGTAATTAACTACACTGATGCGGAAACGCCATATACTCGTGTAATTGAACATAAGCACTTTGAATTTGGTAAAGGCGATAAGAATAAAACTATTATTACTCGTGAATATCCTGCGGATTGGAAACGTGGAGATGAACCATATTATCCAGTTAATAATGAAAAAAATAATACTTTGTATGCACAATACAGAGATTTAGCCGAAAAAGAAAACAATAAAGTTATTTTTGGTGGACGTTTAGGTCAATATAAGTACTATAATATGGATCAAGTAATTACAGCAGCTTTAGAATCTGTAAAAAATGAGTTTGGTGAATAGTTTTTATGAAGGTCATTAAAAATTACCTTTACAATGTTGGATATCAAGTATTAGCAATAATTGTACCTTTAATTACATCGGCTTATGTAAGTCGGGTTTTAAGACCAGAAGGAGTAGGTGCTAATTCTTTTACTAATTCCATAATTCAATATTTTATTTTATTTGCAAATATGGGAATTGGATATTATGGAAATAGACAAATAGCCTATGTAAGAGAAAATAAGGATCAAATGTCGAAAACTTTTTGGGAAATCCAAATAGTTAAAACAATTATGACTTTATATGCTTTTGTAGCATTTGAAATATTTATGATCTTTTATACTCGTCAATCTGAGTATATGTGGGCTCAATCACTTAATTTAATAGCGATCGCTTTTGATATTTCATGGTTTTATGAAGGCATAGAAGATTTTAAAGTTACAGTCTTAAAAAATTCATTGGTAAAAGTAATATCGATGATTGCAATATTTGTCTTTATAAAGGGACCTAAGGATGTGACTTTATATATTATTGTACTTGCGTTATCAACATTAATTGGTAATTTAACACTATGGCCAAATATAAGACGTGATCTCAATAAGGTTTCTTTTAATTTTCTAAATCCGTGGCAACACTTTTTACCAATGGCGGAATTGTTTATTCCGCAGATTGCAACACAAGTTTATGTTCAGCTTAATAAAACTATGCTGGGTGTAATGGATAGTGAAACTGCATCTGGATATTATCAATACTCTGATAATTTAGTAAAATTAATTTTGGCATTAGTTACCGCAACCGGTACTGTTATGTTGCCACATGTTGCTAATGCGGTTTCACATGGTGATATGCATAAAGTAAATAAAATGCTGTATAAGTCATTTAATTTTGTCTCTGCAGTTTCTTATCCTATGATGTTTGGGTTAGCTGCTATTTCACTTACTTTAGCACCTAAATATTATGGTTCGGGCTATGGTCCCGTTGGTCCCGCTATGATGATTGAATCTATTGTGATTTTAATTATTGCATGGAGTAATGTATTAGGTGTGCAGTATTTATTACCTATCCATAAACAAAAACAATTTACTTGGTCTGTTACGTTAGGAGCTGTCGTTAATTTAATTCTAAACGTACCATTGATACGGATTTGGGGATTAAATGGAGCTATGTGGTCAACTGTATTATCTGAAATTTCAGTGACTCTATATCAAATGTGGGCAGTAAGACATTTGCTTAATTTTAAAGAGTTATTTGCAGATTCATGGAAATATTTTATAGCTGGCTTGGTAATGTTTGTACCTGTTTTTTGGATGAATGCCCATTTGAAAAATTCATGGTTAATGATGGGGATAGAAGTTATTGTTGGTGTAATTGTTTATATAGTAATTGTAGCTTTACTAAAAGCTTCTATAATAAAGGAAGCAAAAGAATTAGTAGATCAGAAATTGCATAAACATAAATAAAAAGATAATTGAGTCATACTAATAAATAATTTGTTTTGATGATTGTAAATAAAAGGTCCATGTATTAAATGACTTAAAGTGGATAATATAACGATGTTGTAATTTATTTTTAATTGTTAAACGTATTGATGGACAATTTTGGCTGTTTGTCAACAACCTAAAGTAGGAGATGAACTATAACATGACGATGTTGTAGTTCACCTCTTATTTTTTGTTTAAAATTAAATTGAGGTTGAGGTCGACAACAGGAATGAATTGAAAATTCGTTTGTTAAACTGGCCCATTAATATGCCTCACTTAAAAGCTAGATTTAGGTTGTTGATTGTTAAGATCGTATTTTGGAAATTGAGTAAGTGAGATATATTAGCCTCAATGAGTATTGTGAGGTGATATTGTGAATTTTATAGGAATAGATGTTAGTCAAGGGAAGAGTCACGCAACACAAATAACTGATGAGTTAAAAAAAGACGTTTGTTTTTATTCATAATAAAGGCGGATTTAATGATTTATCTATCCACTTTACGTCGGATACTTGCTTAATTTTTGAAAAGACTGGATGTTATTCAAATGCGCTTGTCCGTTATCTACAACAAAAGTAGATAAATTTTATTGAACTTAATCCTTTTAAGGCAAGTTTAAGAATGGCAGAGCTTAGACGCAATAAAAATGACAGTAATGATTCATTTAAATTAGCAATGTTTGGCATAACGCAATATGATGAAATTAAGTTTAGAGGAAGAAAATACCCAGATAACTCTTATAAGAACTTAAAAAAATATTGTCTTGATTATTTGTATCTTCAAAAGTGTCAAACAAGAGCAATTAATCATTTACGATCATTAATTGAGTTATCTTTTCCTGAGTTAAATTCAATTTTTGTTCATGCATCTTCGATAATGGCATTACAAATGTTTAGAATGTATGCTCATCATGACTTTTTAGTCGGCTTAACTGTTAAAAATATGGTTGATAGTCTTTATCGAATAATTGAAAAACATATAAAGCGAACTTTAATTGAGAAATACTGTGCTAAGGTTGGGCTAGCTGATAAAGGATCTTATCCTAGTATTGAAGCAGATGATCCTACGATCCTTTTAATTTCTGATTATTGTGATGAAATAGAAGCATATAATAATCGTTTGATAAAAGGCAAAAAGGGAAGTAATTAGACGAGCTTCTAAATTTAAGGAATTTAGAATAATTACAAGTATTCCTAGTACTGGGCAATTGAGCACTGCATTGCTATTAGGCTTTACTGGCGATCTTAATCGCTTTTCAACTTATAAGCAGTTAAATGCTTATCTTGGAGTGGATTTAAACAGATATCAATCTGGGAAATTTGAGAAAAGAGATAAGATTAATCGTCGTGGTAGTAGTCAAGGGTGATATATTGAATCAAGTATGATAAGAAGTATGTTGGTAAGCGTCAAATAACCGGGTATCTGTTTTAGCCTTCATTTTTCAGGTATTCTAATCTCATCAATTTAATGGAG